>CAJUTJ010000013.1 GCA_910589655.1 uncultured Acetatifactor sp.
CTCTTGAATTTCTTCCAGAGGTCAGAACTCGTCAAGGAGAAAACAGGAGCAGCATTTAGGACATTTATTTCCCGGAGCGATTATATCACGCAGGACTTATCTAGCGCAAGAGTGAAATGGAAAACTGGAAGTTTCAAGTCAATTTTGGGGTGGTATTGGTGGAATACCAAAGAAAAGGGGCATGATGTTACATTCGCATCAGATTCAGATTTTATCAGTGCGAAATATTATATGAAAGCCTATTTGGAGGGGGAAGATCCGAATGTATGGGATGCAATCTGGAAATTTCAGGATGAAGTTCTCGACAGGCGGCTGAAGGCTAAGCATAAAAAAGAAACAGACAAAATTGATAAGAAAATGGAGATGGTACCAGAAAAGCCGGAAGGATTTGAAAAATGGGTGCATGAGATTGCGATGGGGGATAAAAGGTATCTGGTGTATGAGGCCGCAAGCAAAAAGAAAATGACAACGGGATACTGTACTTATTGCAAAAGGACTGTCCGAATAGATGTTAAATCTGTTCAACCCCGAAATAAAAAGCGGGGGAATTGCCCTAACTGCGGTAGCCCTGTAACTTTCATCCCCAAAGGATATTTTCCGACCTATCAGAGAGACAGTAAATGGGTGTGCCTGATGCAAAAAGTTTCGACTGGGATTGTGTCGAGATATTTTCACGTCCATCAGGAAATCCAAAGAGATTATAACTACAAGGAATCGTTTAGCATAAGTGAACTCTGTAGAGCGTTTTTGGAAGAAGATAACGTGGAGATTAAAATTGATTCATATGAATGGGGGATATACAAACAGCATGGGCTTCCGCGTTGGTGTCCAGATCAGAATCATAAAAATTGTGCAAGTGCTGTTGTTTATACAGAGAACCTGCCGGAGGTGTTTAAGGGGACTTTCTACCGGTATTGCGCTTTGGACTTATACCAAAAGAAACTTGCCTGTGATCCAGTACCGGTATGGCGCTTTATGAATACATATCCTCGATACACCTATCTGGAAATGTTTTTAAAGGCCGGCCTTGTTAATTTGACCGGTGAAATTGTGGAAGGGCATGCATACGAGCTTGATTTAAATGGCAAGACACCAGAGACCATTTTGGGGATATCTAAAAAATATATCTCAATACTGAGAGAGATTGACGGAGGCACTGCTGAATTAAGGTTACTGAAACAGTGTGAATCCGATAATATTCTTCCGCAGGGAGAAGATATCCGTGGTTTCTGCGAACGGTTCGGAGGAAATGATGAACTGATCGGGGTTATCAATGCCCATATGAGCATACGGAAGTTTAACAAATATATGGATAAGCAAAGAACTGTCTTGCCAAAGCATAAAGAAGTCCCCTGCCACGCAGCATGGTGTTCTCCGGAAAGCTACAGCAAAAAGGAACGGATGCGTGAGGGATATAGAAATCTGGCAAAAGACTGGTTGGACTATATTTCGTGGAGTGCAACATTGAAGTATGACATAAAAGATATGTATGTATTGCTCCCTCCGGATTTTGGAAAGGCCCATGATAGGGTAATGAAAGAATATCAGGCATTTAAGGATGAACAGGAACGGAAACGTCAGGAAGAATTAGAGAAGTTAATCAAGAAAGCTTTAGATGCCGCCGAGGGTATTCCGGCGATGATGATGAAGGCCAGAGGTTTGATGATCATTCTTCCCAAGAGCGGATCTGAGATTAAGGAAGAGGGCCGGACGTTGCATCACTGTGTAGGAACCTATGTAGAGCGAGTTGCGAAAGGCGAAACCATGATTCTGTTTATTAGAAAGGAAACTGCTCCGGACGTCCCTTATTTTACACTGGAATATAGAGACGGAAAAGTCATCCAATGCAGAGGCAAAAAGAACTGTGGTATGACAAAAGATGTTAAAGCTTTCGTTAAGGCTTTCGAGCGAAAAATGAAGGAGGAGAGCGAGGCAGAAAATTCTGTAAAGGGAAGGAGGGCGGGATGAAATGGCGGATAAGGCAAGGCATAAGATCAGAAATCTGCTTATGAAGCTGAATGATGAAGACCGGAATACTCTTTGTTGTCTGCTGATAAAAGCGGGATATGCTGCCCGGATCGGAAAGGAGCGCCCCGGTGGCAAGGGGCAGACAATGTATTTCGTGGAATTTTGGGAGGAGGATGCAGATGCTTAGAAAAGTTTGGATTCCCAAGAACATAGCCAGGAGGCCGGCGGCAAGAACAGAAACGTATCTGAAATACGGATTTGTGATTACAGAATGCGAGAAGCATTTATGTCCCAGGTGCGGAAGCATTCTGAACGCAGGACCGAATTACCAGCCGAGATATTGCGATCAGTGCGGGCAGAAAGTCAGCTTCAAGGGAATTGAGTGGAAAGAAGAAAAGGAATTAGGGTTTGCGGAAAGGAGCGGGGAACATGAACAGGTCGAAGATAGAGTGGTGTGACCACACATTAAATCCCATTACGGGATGCCGGCGTAATTGCGAATACTGCTATGCCCGGCGCATGGTTGCCCGGTTTTCCGGTGATGTAAGGCTTAATAAGATGGCAAAAAAGGATTATTCCATGGTGCCGGCGGCTGATGGGGGAGAAGACTTATATGTGCTGGATGCCCCAATGCTGAATGAAACAGGGAATCCGCTTGTATATCCCTTTGGATTTGCCCCTACGCTGCACCGGTACCGGCTGGATACTCCCGCAAAGCTGAAAATGGGAAACAATATTTTTGTAGGCGCCATGGCGGACGTGTTCGGAAGTTGGGTGCCGGATGAGTGGATTGCGGAGATATTCAATATCTGCCAGAAGTACCCCATACATAATTACCTGTTTCTCACAAAGAACCCGGAAAGATATAAGCGCATTGATTCAGCCGGAATCCTCCCGGCGGGTAAAAATATGTGGTACGGATCCACGCTCACCAGGCCAGAAGATAAATGTTTCGTGTCAAATGCACACAATACATTCTGGAGCATTGAGCCGATTCATGCGCCGTTTTGCCTGTGGGAGCGGGATGAATTTTCTCCTAACTGGATAATTATCGGTGCGGAAACCGGGCGCAGTAAAAACAGGATCATCCCACAGAAGGAGTGGATAGAGGATATCGTGGCATGGTGTGAGAAGTCAGGGATCCCGGTGTTTATGAAGGATAGTCTGCTCCCTATCGTTGGAGAAGACGGAATGCGGAGAGAATTTCCAAAGCAGCTTCAGCACTCGGCGATAAGTCCGAAGATGGAAGCGAAAATATATGATGTCTGTGCCGAATGTAAGGCCCGGCTGAAAAAGAGCGACATGATTACGTTGCTGGCGAGGTCCAGGCGCGGAGAGCAGCCGAAACAGTTTGGATTTATGTGCAAGGAATGTTTCAAGAAATTCTGCCGGGATCTGGGGCTGGATATTCCCCATCTGGCAGAATTGGCAGACAGCATTACAATAGGCCCCGGTGATACAGATGGGTAAATGGAATAGGAACAGAGAGGGCTATGCTGACATTACCGCCGGCATAGCCATAGGGAGAGTATCAAGAGAGGAAAGGAAAATTGCTATGGCGAAGAAGAGAAACTGCAGGCGCACAACAGACGAAAGTATTATCCACGAAAAGGCTGTAAAGATGCGGAAAATGACTGACGAGCAGCTGGTGCATTACGTGGAGGATCGGGTGGAGAAAGCCAGGAGCGAGGGTTTTAACCAGGGAAAGGCTCAGGCGCCTAAATACAGATCGATCAGCATTGAGAAAATTATCAATGAGATTGGAAATGTCCGGGGAATCGGGGCAACTAAGCTGGAGGGCATCCAGGCAATCCTCGAAAAGCATTTGGAGGTAAGAGCAGAATGTTAAAAGTTGGAGATAAGGTTGTTATGAATGACAAGTACCATGTTCCTGAGAAGAATAAGGGAAAAGAGTTTATTGTTACAGTAGAACCGCAGGAAGTATGTGGAACGCTTTGTGTATGGCTCGAAGGTTATAGAGGTTGTTATGCCGCAGACGGATTGACAAAGGTTGGTGAGGCCAATGTCTGATCCGAGGCGGCAGCTGATCGGGAGGCGGAGCAAAGCTGCCGGAGAAACCTTTGAGCGCTGGATCACGGATGCCTGTGAATTTTATCTGCGGAATGGCTGGGCGCATATAGAAAAGACGCCGGAGCCGTTCCACATCACCAGCAAGGACGAAAGAGGAGTTGTCCGTGGTTATTATGAAAAGAAAGGGCAGCCGGATTATAAAGGCATTTTATGTGATGGCAGCGGGATTATGTTTGAGGCCAAGCACACGGATTCCGACAGAATCAATCAGAATGCCGTTACGGATACCCAGTGGAAAAGCCTTGATATTTATGAGAAGTTTGGGGCCCACTGCTATGTGATGGTATCCGTAGGGCTGATGAAGTTTTATAGGGTTCCCTGGGATATCTGGAAAAAGATGAAAGAGTTGTTCGGGCATAAGTTTATGACGGAACAGGAACTGGAGCCGTACCGGTTGCAGGAGAAGCAATGCACAATACTCATTTTGGAAGGAGTGGAATTGAAAGATGAAAATACAGAAAACAGACCTGGCTCAGAAGCTGAACAAAATTAAGGGAGCGGTGCCGAAGAAAACCACCATGCCTGTCTTACAGGGTATTTTGGTCCGGGATGGTTATTTAATCGCCAGCAATATGGAAATGACCGTTAAGGCGAAGATAGAGGGCACAGAGGGGGAATCCTTCATCATTCCGGAAAGGGCGTTTGACCTGATCAATAACCTGCCGGATGGAGAGATGGAAATTTCCGCTGCGGCTGGCAATATCATCACGATCAAGGC
>CAJUTJ010000014.1 GCA_910589655.1 uncultured Acetatifactor sp.
CCCTATGTTTCGCTGGTCTAAATTTCCGCCTGACTGCGTTGGCTTCACTCGACGATGCCACCGCATCGACTCGTTCAGCCGCCTTGCAGACTGAAAATTTATCCTGCGCCAAACATACGGGCAATTAGGGCGGATTACACTAGTGCTAATGCTCACAGCAGAGGCTGTTTCGTAAAGAACTCCTAAGTCTCACACCGAAAAATGCCTGAAAACACGGCATTTCTCATCCGGATTTGAGTCGCAGCAAAGCTGTGGCATGGAGGTTAGTGTTTTACTCCCGTTTCAGAAGCATTACATATAGTCAATAGTTTGGGAAGGTTCCTGCCTGAGGGGGATATGGATGAATTTTGAAGAACTAGACGGTAAAATGAGCATATATGAGCAGTCCATAGATCAGTGTATCCTGCCGGATATGTATATGATTGCGCGGCTGGACGGAAGGGGTTTTACCAGACTCACAAAGGAAATCTGTAAATTCGAAGCGCCTTTTGACGAAAAATTCCGGGATATGATGGTTGAGACGGTGAAGTCCTTGATGGAATGCGGTTTCCGGATAATTTACGGATTTACGGAAAGTGATGAAATTTCGCTGCTGTTTCATCCGGAGGAAAAATGTTCGGAAGAAAAGTGCGCAAATATAATTCCGTTCTGGCCGGTCAGGCCAGTGCCGCATTTTCCATGCAGCTGGGGCATATGGCGGTATTTGACTGTAGAATGGTTCCGATTCCGTCCCTTGAGAGAGCGCAGGACTATTTTCTTTGGCGGCAGGAGGATGCCCACAGAAACGCATTGAATGCCCATTGCTATTGGATGCTTAGGAAGGAAGGCGTTTCTGTCTAAGAAGCTACCAAGGCTTTGGAAGGCCAATCGGTGGCTTTTAAAAACGAACTCCTTTTTTCAAGGGGAATCAACTTTAACGAATTGCCCCATTGGCAGAAGAGGGGAATCGGTATTGCATGGGAAAATATTGATGTAAAAGGATTTAACCCCATGACGGAAAAAGAAGCAGTGACGAAGATGAGAACACAGCGGCAGCATGGACAGGGCGCCGCAAAGCATTGCACCGGAGAGCACAGCCCATAGAATTCCTGCAATATGCGTTTTGGATTTTGCCATTCTATACTTTACATACATGCCCAAGGGTATAAACCAGATAATATTCCCCACAACCAGATAGACTACACGGCTCCAATTGTGCCTCTGGATCAGCGGAATATATTCTTCAAAAAGTTTTAAGTTTATGACACCGTTTTCGCATAGGCCATGGGAGCCGAAGCTGCTGCGGAATACGGTAATCCTGAAAAGCACACATAAATAGCATATAAACAATATATGTGGCAGCCGCCGTTTCTTTTGCATGATTACACTCCTATAGGTTGGCGTGAAAAGTATTTCTAAGGAAACGCTGATTAGAGCGTTTCCCTAATTGTCTTCGGAAATTTTCGCTCGAAGCAAGGGCTGCTTTGCGGAGAGGCACTAAGTCTCCAAGCTGCTAAAGCAGTTAGAAAAACGCCAAAAACAGACATTTTTCATCATGATTTGAGATTCCGCTGAGCGGAATTGCGGCACGTCGCCGGGAGTTTTTCAAATGCGCTCTATCATATCTTTTTAATGAATTCCTGAATCAATCAAGTAAACTTATATCGGATAATATTTTATGGTCTGAGCATAGCATAGCGGAAGTGTATTGTCAAATTCCATTAACATACATTTGGCTGACCGGTGTTTTCACACTGGTTTTGCGTGGCACACTCAAGAAATAAATGTGAAACCGCAGCACTTTCGGCCAAGAAATTTATTTTCCCATGCCATATACTATGATAAAGGTAGAAAGGGTGAATAGGCGGAATAGGGAATATGAGTGCTTTTTTCCGGCATTTGATGCGGTTTGCGCTAAGATGTCCGCGGCAATCCGGCTGACCGAGAAGGGAAACCATACAGTCCAAACGCCGGGTAAAACGGACAGTGCAGAAATGATAAAGGTATTTCGGGAAGTATACGATGAGCTGTCGGTGCAGAGCCGGGAGTTGGGCATGTATTTTTTATGATGATGCGGTGGGCTGAATGGGCGCATAAAACAGGAATATTGATGGTCTGATTGGGCATTATAAATATAAAGGAAGTGTAAACTTATAAAGAAACCATTAATTGTTAGCACTCGCTATTGACGAGTGCTAACAGAAGTGTTATAACGTACTCATAAGGAAGAAAACTTCCGAAACCTATTAACCAAAACGGCGAAAACCGCAGCTATTAAATAGTCCCTAATCTGTATGAGCCGGAACCGGGAACAACGGCCCCGAAGCGGAATCGACGAACCAAACCGGGAACAACGATCCCGAAGCGGAATCGACGAACTAAACCGGGAACAACGGCTCCGAAGCGGAATCGACGAACCAAAACGGGAACAACGGCTCCGAAGCGGAATCGACGAACCAAACCGGGAACAACGGCCCCGAAGCGGAATCGACGAACCAAACCGGGAACAACGGCTCCGAAGCGGAGTCAAAGTACCGAAACCGGAAGCATACGGAAGTAAAGGGGACAAAAGCAGAATGGAGGAATGACATATGTTAATGCCCAGTATTTTTGGAGAAAATTTGCTTGATGATTTCTTTGGCGATTTAAATGGGGCGGCAAGGAACCAGATGAGATATGCCGCACCGTCCAGCAGTCTTATGAAGACCGATATCAAGGAGACGGAAAATGATTATGAAATCAACATCGATCTCCCCGGCTTCAAAAAAGAAGACGTTCAGGCGGAGCTTAAGGACGGTTATCTTGTCATTACTGCTAAGAACGAAAGCAGCATGGAGGATACAAGCAGCAAGGAATATATCAGAAGGGAAAGATTCTACGGAACCTGCAGCAGAAGCTTTTATGTGGGGAAGGATGTCCAGCAGGAGGATATTTCGGCCAAGTTCGAGAACGGAGTGCTGATCATGAATGTACCCAAGCATGTGGAAAAACCTGTGGAGGAGAAGAAATATATTGCCATTACAGGCTGACAGAGGGTAGAGGTAACCGTTCAGACAGCCCCTCCCGCGAAGTCAAAATCGCGTCCCTATGCGATTTTGCGAGATATGCGGGCAGAGGCAGATGGCCGTGGAACCGGCTTGCCAAAAAGTAGCACGGAAGTTATAATAAAAGCGAAACGCAGTTCTTGTGTTTCGCTTTTATTATGCACACGGACGCCAAGAGGAAGATTGTCGGAAGAAGCAGACGGATGCCCGGCGTTGCGAGTAGTGGAAGAGGGCTCTTTCCTGCTCGATTGCACAGCCCCATGCAGTGGAATATGCCGTTGCTGCGGCGCATGGGGGGCGCCTGATGGAAATCCAGACAAGTAATTAAGCGGAATATAGATGCGGAAGTACACAAAGAAAGGTGAAAGGGCAAATGGCAGAACAATTGAAAGGACAGAGAACAGATTCGGAAAAAAATGGGGTATGGATAGCCCATAGGGCAGACCCTTACGTATACAGGCACACGGACGGAACTTACTATTTTACCGCCACAGTTCCTGCCTATGACTGCATTATCCTTCGCAAGGCCGGGTCTCTGGAGGATTTAAGCGGCGCGGAGGAAACGGTGATCTGGGAAAAACACGGGACGGGTCCCATGGGCGCTCATGTCTGGGCTCCGGAGCTGCATTACCTTCAAGGAAAATGGTATCTGTACTTTGCCGCCGGGGACGCGGAAGATAAATGGCGGATCCGCCCCTATGTGCTGGAATGTCAGGGGCAGGATCCCGTAAGGGACGGCTGGACGGAAAAAGGAATGCTGCAATGCGCGGAGGAGGATGAATTTTCTTTCCGGTCATTTTCCTTGGATGTCACCATATTCGAACACAGGGGGCAGTATTATTGTGTGTGGGCCGAAAAAATCGGTGTGGGCAAAATGATTTCAAATTTGTATATTGCCCGCATGGAATCTCCCGTAAAGCTGGCCACCGTGCAGGTGCTTTTAACCACTCCCGACTACGACTGGGAGAGGAGAGGATTTTGGGTGAACGAGGGGCCTGCGGTGTTGAAGCATAACGGAAAGGTTTACCTGACCTATTCTGCCAGCGACACAGGTGCAAATTATTGTATGGGTATGCTTACTCTGAACGGAAAGGGAGATCCTTTGGATCCGCGCAGCTGGGAAAAAAATCCTGTTCCGGTACTGAAAACGGACGAAAAAAAGGGAATTTACGGACCGGGCCACAACTCTTTTTCCGTGGATGACGAGGGCAATGCGGTAGTTATTTTCCATGCCCGCACCGAAAAAGAAATTGTGGGCGATCCTCTCGATGACCCGAACCGGCATGCTATGTACCGCAAAGTCCTCTGGAAGAAAAACGGAGAACCGTCTTTTCGTGTTTGAGAAAAAATATTAAGGATTTTGCTAAAGTATTCGTCCATTCTGTCGATAAATAATACATGAAAGTTACTGCTCATTTTATTCCCCGGCAATGAGGAAACTGGAAGCGGCGGGGTCTTTGCTTAACGGTACAAAGCTGTGTGAGTGGTAATTATCAAATTTCAATAAGCAGGAGACTTGCAGGAAGGAGGAGTTCATATGCGTATTGAAGCGTATACTCAAGTACAGCAGATATACAAGCCGAAGCAGTCTGCGAAGAATCAGCAGGCAGGTGCGGCATCCCATACTTCTGATCAGTTACAGCTCAGCACGGCGGGCAGAGATCTTCAGACAGTAAAGTCTGCGGTAGCTGCTGCTCCCGACGTAAGGGCGGACTTGGTGGCGGACATTAAGGCAAAGGTCAGCAACGGAACTTATCAGGTGGAAACTTCGGCATTTGCCGAGAAACTTTTATCAAAAATCAATGAAATGAGGTAGGAAGTCCCGTGGCTAGCTTAATGGAAACCCTGATTGATGTGTTAGATCGGGAATGTACGGAATATGAGGGACTTCTGGCTCTTTCCCAGAAAAAAACGCCGATTATTGCAAGCGGCAGCTTGGAAGATTTACAAAAAATCACGGATGATGAACAGAATGTGGTAATTCGTATCAATCACTTGGAAAAACAGCGGGTGGAGGCTACGAAGGATATCGCCAATGTGTTGAACAGGGATGTTGACAGTTTAAAGCTTTCCAATCTCATCGAGATGCTGGCAGGCAGGCCGATAGAACAGGGACAGCTGAAGACAGCTCATGACAGGCTGCAGGAAATTGTCCGTAACCTGCAACGCGTTAATGAACAAAATAAAGAATTGCTTACGAATGCATTGGAAATGGTGGAGTTTGAGATGAATCTGCTCCAAGCCATGAAAGCGGCGCCTGAGACAGCCAATTATAACAGGGGCGCGTACACTGCGGGAAACACTATGGGAGTACCCAACAGTGGTTTTGATGCGAAGCAATAATATATATTTTTGAGGTGATTGATATGCCATTGATGGGTAGTTTATATGTAGGTTCATCCGGATTACAGACCAGTCAAAATGCGCTGAATACCACAGCGCATAATCTTTCTAATGTGGACACTCCCGGCTATACCAGACAGCAGGTGCAGTTGTCCGGCAAAAGTTATTTAAAACTTTCTACGAACCCTAAAGCTGTAAACAACAGACAGACAGGTTTAGGCGTCACTTATTCCCGCGTAAAATATGTGAGAGATTATTTTCTGGATCAAACCTACCGTAGGGAATCCGGGCGAAGTATGTTCTATGAGGTGTCCACAGGAGTATTGGAGCAGATAGAGAGCCAGCTGGGAGAAATGAACGGCGAGGCTTTCCAGACTACAATAGAGGACTTCTGGACGTCCATTGAGGAGCTGGCAAAGGATCCTGCAAGTTCCGTTACGCAGGGTCTTTTGGTGCAGCGGGCATCTGAATTTATAGAGAGGGCGGGAGCCGTTTACGACGGGCTTGTCTCCTATCAGGACAATCTGAATGCACAGATCAAGCAGCAGGTTGATAAAATTAATAAATACGGCAGGCAGCTGATTGCTTTAAACGAGAGTATCAGAGCCATTGAAGCCGGCGGCATTGAACACGCAAATGATCTTCAGGATGCCAGAAACAAGATTTTGGATGAACTTTCGCAGCTGGCGAATGTTTCTTATGATTATGACATGTATGGCAGTGTCTGGGTGAAAGTGGAGGGCGTGGATTTTGTAAGAGGCGATATGTGTTATGAAATCGGTTTGGATGTGGATGAGACCACCGGATTTTATACGCCCTTCTGGCCTACCAATGCCAAATATTATACAAAAGCAGACGGAACGAAAGCGTACAATATTGACGGCGCCGAAGTTTTCGACTTAACCCGTCCCATTTCCACGGATTTAAATACCGATATCGGCGGATTGAAGGCAATGCTTCATGCAAGAGGCGATCACAGGGCGGATTACACGGATCTGGACATGAATTCCTGTTCCCAGAGAAAACTTGACGCACTGGGGATTACCAAAGATCAGTACAATAAGAATCCCCAATATTATGGAAAGAAGTATTATGATACCTTTATTTCCGATTCCGTTTTGATGAATATTCAGGGGCAATTTGACCAAATGATTCATAATGTGGCTACAAAGATTAACGGGATTCTTGCTGAGGCGGCAGGCGTAAAGACAGGGGATTTGACCATTGTAAACGAGGACGGAACCACGGAGACACTGAAAGGTGTGAGTTATTGCACGGCAGATCCCAACGGTTATATGAGGGACGGTCAGGGTATCCCTCTCCAATTATTTACCAAGGGGACTACGGCGGGGTACACCAAGGTAACGGGCACCGACGGCAAAGAATATTTCGTCTATAACGAGGAGGAACCGCTCCAGACGGAGTATCTGTACACCGTAAAGAATCTGGAGGTGAATCCTCTGCTGATGCAGGAGCCTGCCAAATTAGGGTTCCGGCTGCCGGACGGATCCGAGGATCAGGCTACGGTTAACGCAATGAAAGCCGCTTTTGAGGAGAAGGCTTATACCTTGAATCCCAATGTAAAAAAGGCGACGACTTTCATAGACTACTATACGGATATGGTTCATCAGGTGGGTAACACCGGTTTTGCATTCAGAGGGATATATGAGAATCAGGAAAGCGCATTGGAGTCCATCGAGAGTTCCCGCCAGCAGGTGGTCGGCGTGTCCTCCGACGAAGAGCTTTCCAATATGATAAAGTTTCAGAATGCATATAACGCTTCCAGCCGTTATATTAACGTAATCAGTGAGATGCTGGAACATATTATCAGCACATTAGGGGTATAAAGCATATACGGCTTTCACATAAATTGCTGAAACGAATGATTGGGTGATCGGGAGGAGAGAGAAGATGCCTTCACAATTCTTTGGACTAAATATTGCATATACGGGGCTGTTGGCAAGTAATGCGGCGTTAAACACAACCAACAACAACATTGCCAACGTACAGACGAACGGCTACAGCAGGCAGGAGGTAAACCAGCAGGCGGCAAGCGCTTTGCGGCTTTTCCAGACCTACGGATGTGCCGGCGCCGGTGTGGAGACCCTTTCCATAGAACGTATCAGGGACGGGTTCTATGATACGAAATATTGGAATAACAATGCCAAGGTAGGAGAGTATAGTATGAAAGAATACTATATGACGCAGATAGAAGCCTACTTTGACGACAACGGTAAGAATGCCGGATTTAAGACGGTTTTTGACCAGTTGATGATCACCGGTATACAGGCACTGTTAAAGGATCCCAACAATGCCACGACGAAGACTCAGTTTGTGGGATATGCAGGGGCGCTGGCAGAGTACTTTAACGGAGTTGCCGGTAATTTGGAGCAGGTTCAGAAGGATGTCAACTCGGAGATTAAGCTGAAAGTGGATGAAATCAATTCCATTGCGGGACAGATTGCCACGTTAAATAAACAGATTAATACCATAGAGCTTACGGGAGTGACGGCAAATGAGCTGCGTGACAGAAGAGAGCTTCTGATAGACCAGCTTTCCGAGATCGTAGATGTAAAGGTTACGGAATATCCCGTTGTAGACCTGAACAATCCCAGCCGTGAGACAGGGGCAAACCGTTATATCGTAAAGATTGCCGGAGGACAGCTTCTGGTGGACGGCAATGAATATAACAGCTTGGAGTGTCAGGCCAGAGAGAAATACAATAAGGTAAACCAGACGGATATTGACGGTCTCTACGATGTATACTGGGAAAACGGCCAGAAATTCAATCTGAACAATCCTGCCATGGGCGGTGCGCTTCAAGGATTGGTACAGATGAGAGACGGTAACAACGGCGAGAACTTTGTAGGTCAGATTACGGAGACGGGAACGGTCAGAGGACAGGATAATGTAGTACGCGATACCGTCACCATTCAGGTGGGGAAGGCATACCTTCAGGATTTAAACAAATGTAATTTGTCAAACTGCGGCGGAATCATTGATCTGGGCAATCAGGAATTTTACTATGATTCATGGAACTGTACCATCAGCTATGACAATAACGGAGAACCGGTATACTCCTATACCTTCACTCTGTCAGACAGTACGAAGAATGACCAGAGACTGACAAATGACCGTGTGGGTAAGGTGGCTTCTATCGGCAACAGCATTTCCTATCAGGGCATTCCTTATTATATGAAGCAGATGAACGAGTGGGTTCGTACCTTCTCCCAGAAGTTTAACGATATTCTTATGAGCGGTATCGACTCCAACGGTGACAAGGGTTCCATGTTATTTACCGGAAATCATGCATCGGATGGGGGACAGTATCTTTTCCCCGAAGGAGGCAGATACGACTCCTTTACCTATGAGGACTTCCAGAAAAACGGAGCCATGACCATAGACATGAATCAGGACAGCTTCTACTGGCTGACGGCTATGAATTTCAGTATTTATGCACCGGTGGAAAACGATCCCAGACTTCTCGCCAACAGGTATGACGCCGCAGACGGTGTGGAGCAGAATAACCTTCTGGAGGATCTGAAAAAGCTTGCAACGGATAAAGATAAGATGACTTTCCGCGGCTGTTCCGCATCGGAGTTTTTGCAGTGTATTCTGTCCGATGTGGCGTTGAATGCTTCCAGAGCAAATCTGTTCAGCCAGAGCTTCCGGGATATTGCCAATACGATTGACAGCCAGAGAATTTCCATCTCCGGCGTGGACGAGGATGAAGAGGCGGTTAACTTGGTAAAATATCAGAACGGATATAATCTTGCCTCTAAGATGATTCAGACCTTGACGGAGATTTATGACAAATTGATTCTGGAGACGGGTGTCTAAATGTGAAGGAAATCACTAAGCTCGGAAAGACCTCGCTAAGTGATTTCACGCTCTGCGGAGCAGAGCTTCTTCCCAAACTGCTAAAGCAGTTAGAAGAATCGCCTCAGCGATTCTTACGGATTTGCACCAATTTATAAATTGTTTGTGCCGCCGATGGCGGCAGAACCGGAAGTGCACCGATTCATTGATTGTTTGTGCCGGCGGCGCCGGTATGTCCGAAGGCTGCTTAGGCGGCGGAATGCGAGGAAATATGAGAATTACAAATAAAATTATACAGCGCAATAACTTGTCGAATATTAATACCAATAAAATTTATCAGGATAAACTGAGTACTCAGATGTCCACTCAGAAAAAGATTAACAGGCCCTCCGATGACCCTGTTATAGCCATCAGGGCTTTGCGTTTGAGAAGCAGTGTGACGGAGGTGACACAGTATTACAGCAAAAATATCCCCGATGCGAAAAGCTGGCTCAGTGTGACGGAGGATGCATTAAAAAATCTGTCTCAGATTATCACGAACATGATCAGCCGGTGTACCAAGGGAGCCAACGGCGACCTTAAGACGGAAGACCGACAGATTATTTTGGAAGAGCTGAAGGGGCTGGGGGATGAGATCTACAGCACCGGAGATGCGGACTATGCGGGACGGTATGTGTTTACCGGTTATCGTACCGATACTTCATTAAGCTTCCTGAAAGAGACAACTTTAAAATACTCCATTACGGAACAGTTGGGCAAAGAAGCCATTGATACATTGACTTATGTGGATACGGGAGATTTGCTGGATCTCAACGAGGCCAACTTTGACAGTACCGCCATGGCCGGTATTGATGAGACGCAGATTTCTTCCACAGATGTTTATCGTATCCGGCTGGCATACGGCGACTGTGATGCCGTGGATGCCACAGGTAATCCGGTGGCTCCTACCATCGAATATACTGACGCTGCGGGTAACACCCAGACCATAACCGCTGCCATGAAGCATTCCTATGACGATCCTTATAAAAACGTGGGTGACAATGACGTGATTTACGTGCCGGAGACGGGGGAGCTTCTTTTGGGCAAGAATCAATATGATGTATTGATGCAGGTAAAGGATAACGAGTCCACTACCACGAAGAACGAGGGTGAGATCAGGATCACATACGAGAAGAGCCATTGGAGCAAAGGGGAGCTCCGTCCCCAGCATTATTTTGCGTGTACTTCAACGGATGCGGACGGAAAGGAGATTAACTATAACAGCTCCTATCTGAACGGGGAAGTGGAACATCAGGAGATAGAGTATGATGTAGGATTTAATCAGACCATCCGCGTCAACTCCACTGCCGACGAATGCTTCAAGCACGGCATCGGCAGAGAGGCGGATGACATTGTCAGCGCCATGCAGAATGTACTGAATCTGGAAGCTACCAAGGCCACCTTGGAAAAGCTGGAGAAAGCAAACGAGGGAGATGCCGGTAAGCTTGCCACGATTAAAAAGCAGCTGGATGCGGTAAATAAGGCTCTGACCTATGCGAAACAGAAGGAACAGGCTTTGTTCGAAGGAGGAATCTCGGCCTTCCAGAAATATTTGGACGATTCCAATCTGTGTATTACCAACTGCGGCACACGGAGCAGCAAGCTGTCTCTGATTGAGAACCGTATGCAGAACCAGAAGACATCCTTTGAGACCTTGAAGAGTGAGAATGAGGATGCGGATATTACGGAAGTGGCCATACACTTAAACAGTGCGGAGCTGACCTATGAGGCGGCTCTGATGGCAACCGGAAAAGTAATGCAGACCACATTGTTGAACTTTATTTAAATGAGAGCGGAGAATGTCCGGCTGTGGCAGGCTGCGGATAGGATATAATTGCGAAAATGCAGGCCGGACATTGTCTTTCGCCGCCGAAGCGGCAGAATGAGAGGAAGTATGAAGATCAACACGAGACTTTTTGGAGAAGTTGAGATTTCGGACGACAAGATTATCTGCTTTGAGAATGGTATTATAGGCTTTCCCGAACTGAAACGGTTTGCCCTGATTCATGACGAAGAATCGGGAACGGGGGCGGGTATCCGTTTTCTCCAGTCTTTGGACGAAGCGAATTTTGCAATGCCTGTAATAGATCCGCTGATTGTAAAGCCCGATTACAATCCGGAAGTGGACGATGAACTGCTGGTGGGTGTGGGACATGTGACGGAGGATAACATTTTGGTTCTGGTAACGGTATCCGTACCCAGCGACCTGACTAAGATGAGCGTGAATCTTCAGGGCCCCTTTGTAATTAATGTGGATACAAATAAGGCATGCCAGATGATTCTCGACAGCAGTGATTATCCTGTGAAGTTCCCTGTCTATGATATTTTACAGGGCGGAAAGGCAGGTGTGTAAGATGCTGGCGTTGTCTCGTAAAAAAAAGGAAGCCATTGTGATCAACAATAATATTGAAATCACAATATTGGAAGTGAAGGGCGATCAAGTAAAGATCGGTATCAATGCGCCCAAGGAAGTACCCATATACCGCAAGGAGGTATATCTCCAGATTCAGGAAGCTAACAGTGAGGCTGTCAGCGCAAAAGGCATGGAAGCGTTAAAAAATTTATTGGGATAGTTCGCAGGGAAGCGCAAAAAAAAGTGCCTCCCTGTAAACTTTTTCGGAGAACTCTCCGATAAAGATTTTAGATACGCCCTTGAGTGCATACGAGCCGGAGAGACAATACAGGGCGGCATAAAACAGTCAATAAAGCATATTCACATGGAGGTGGAAGAAATGGCAATTGAACCAGTATCAAGCATTATGACGGTACAGGCACAGGGAAGTGCGGTACAAAAGCCCAAAGCTCCCGTACAGGTTGAGAAGCCTGAAAGCACGGTCAGCAGCGTACAGGCGGCAGAGCAGGTGGACAGAACGGTGAGTGTTGTGCAGAACGCACAGGAAAAGGGGCAGGCTGACGGCGGAGAGCAGAATAGGGATCAGCAGGCGACCAATGATCAGATCCGCAAGGCAGTGGAGAAATTAAACAAGAGTATGCCTAATTCAGAGGCGGTATTCGGTATCCACGAGAAAACAAACAGAGTTACGATCAAAATAGTAGATCGGGGCACCAAGGAAGTCATTAGAGAGCTTCCTCCCGAGAAGACCTTGGATATGATCGCCAAGGTGTGGGAGCTGGCAGGTATTTTAGTAGATGAGAGGCGATAGGAGGATAAAAGTATGCCAATGAGATTGAGCGGACTGATGTCCGGAATGGATACGGAGAGTATCATTCAACAGCTTGTAGAAGCTAAGAGCAACAAGGTTAAGACAGCGAAGAAAGCACAGACTAAGCTGAGCTGGAAGCAGGATGCATGGAAAGACCTCAATACGAAGTTAAAGAATCTTCAGTCAAAGTTTTTGAGTAACATGCGCTTTTCCACCTCTTACAGCAAGAAGGTGACAAAAGTGTCTAATTCCAGTGCGGTCAGTGTGATCACCGGCGAGAATGCGGTGGACGGCGTTCAGTCATTGGAGATCAACCAGCTGGCTAAAACCGGTTATCTCACCGGCGGCGTGGTATCCACTGCCAGCGGGGAGGGGGCAACCGCACTGACGAAGGTCAGCGATCTGGCCGGAGGATTTACCGCTCCGGGCACCATTAACGTGACCACGGGGAACAAATCGGTGGATATCAATATCACATCGGATACCACCATTTCCGATGTGCTGTCACAGCTCAAAAATGCAGGCCTGAATGCCAGCTTTGACGCAAAGTGGCAGAGATTTTCCATCAGCTCAAAAGAGTCCGGCTCCAAGGGCGACTTTAGTATCACTGCTGTGGATGCGGGCGGTGCACAGGCGCTTTCCGCTATGAAGCTTCAAGTGAATCTGAACGACGACAAAGCTACTTTGCAGGAATACCAGAAATATGCTGCATATTATGTGTCAGGCGACAGAGCGGCTACCATTGCCAATATGCAGTCCATGATTGACAAGGATGTGGCATCCAGAACGGAGTCTTACCTGAATCAGTATAAGTCTCTGACGTCTTCTTTGAAATCGGCACAGGATACTATTTCTTCCATTCAGACGAAGTATGCAGGCACCACGCTGGATACGGCAGAGAACTACGAGGCACAGCTGAAAGCTAAGAACGATGAAATCGTTGCAATTAATAAGACCCTCAACGAAGATACCGGCATTCTCACCGAGCAGGAGAAGAAGGATCTCCAAGACAAGGTTACGCAGCTGATTGATGAGACAAAGGATCTGGCCACTAAGAAGGCCGATGCGGAGAGCCTTGCTTCCGCACAGAAATCCGAGACCGAGCTTACAAAGCAGATTGCAGACGTAGAGAAGTATGTGGATATTACCGCAACTACCGTTGACGGAGAGACCACATATACCGCGACTGCAAAGCAGACTCTGAAAGACGAAGTGGAGAATCGTTATTACAATAAGGCTGAGATGGCGGCGGATGCCATAGCAAATTACGATCCCACTGACACCTCATCCACAGGCGCTACCAAAGTGTCCGGTCAAGATGCAAAGATTACCTTAAACGGCGCAGTATATGAGAACAGCACAAATGCGTTTGAGATCAACGGTCTGACCTTTACCGCTCTCAATGAGACTAAGCCCGGTGAGACCATTACCGTTACTACAGAGCAGGATGTGGACGGCGTCTATGATATGGTGAAGAATTTCCTGAAGGAATACAATTCTATCATCAACGAGATGGATAAGCTGTACAATGCCGACTCTGCCAGAGGTTATGAGCCTTTGTCCGATGAGGAAAGAGAGGCAATGTCCGACAGTGACATAGAGAAATATGAGAAGAAGATCAAGGATTCACTGCTTCGCCGTGACGAGAACATTTCTTCCGTCAGCTCTGCATTGAAGAGTGTAATGTCTTCCGGAATCGAAGTGGGCGGGAAGACAATGTATCTGTTCGACTTCGGAATTGAGACATTGAGTTATTTTACCGCTGCGGAAAACGAGAAGAATGCATACCATATTGACGGTGATCCTGATGATACCAGCACTGCCGGAAACGCAGATAAGCTGAAGAGTATGATTGCCAGTGATCCCGATACGGTTATCAGCTTTTTCACCAAGCTTTCCCAGAATCTGTACGACAAGATGACGGATATGTCTAAGTCGGTAGACGGCGTCCGCACTTTCGGCAGTTTCTATGATGACAAGAAGATGAAGTCGGATTATGACGACTATACTTCCAAGATCAAGGAGCTGGAAAAGAAACTGAATGATTACGAAGATAAATGGTACAAGAAATTTGCTGCGATGGAGACTGCCATGGCAAAGATGCAGCAGAATTCAAGTTCGGTAACAGCACTGTTGGGAGGTTCATGATATGGCATTACCTAATGCGTATGTCCAGTATAATAATAGTAAAATTTTGACGGCAAGCCCTGCGGAGCTTACGCTGATGTTATATGAAGGCGCGATTAAGTTCTGCAATATTGCGGAGACGGCCATTGACCAGAAGGATATTCAGAAGGCTCATGTTAATATAGTGAAGACTCAGAAAATCGTAGACTATCTCCGGCAGACTCTGGATATGAAATATCCGGTGGCAAAGGACTTTGACAATATTTATGTTTATCTGGAAGACCGTCTGGTACAGGCGAATATAAAGAAAGACAGAGAAATATTGGAAGAGTGTCTGGGACATTTAAGATCCGTCAGAGATACATGGAAAGAAGTGATGCGCATTAATCGCGAGAAGGGAAATGCCTAATGGAGAATCAACTGACTATTCTGTCCGAAAGCCTTGACCGGAAGATTCAGGTATTGAAGGAGATTCAGCTCTATAATGAGAAGCAGGAGCAAAGTTTTCTGTCAGAAACCATAAAATTAGAAGATTTTGATGAGGCCATTGAGGAAAAAGGGCGGCTTATTGAGAAGCTGAATAAGCTGGACGAAGGTTTTGAAACCGTATACAATAAGCTTGCCGAGGAGCTGAAGGGCAATCGTGAGAAATATAAAGCACAGATTGCGGAGCTTCAGGATAAGATTCGTCAGGTGACGGAACTGGGAACTTCGGTTCAGGCACAGGAGAAACGGAACAAAGCGCTGGTGGAAAAGTTTTTTGCCAAAGGGCGGGAAAATATCCGTCAGGAACGTAAGAATTCCAAAGCGGCTTATAATTACTATAAGAATATGAGCGGCCATTCCGTAGCTTCATCCCATTTTATGGATAGTAAACAGTAGTTTATTACCGGCTGTACAGGGTTTCTGTGCAGCCGGTTTTCTCACTTTTCTCACGCTTCCGGACATGCCGCTAATGGCGGCACATACATTCAATGAATTGCCGCTGATGTGGGAAAATCTTTTGCATAAATTTTTAAAAAGGCTCTAAAGTATGAGCTTCGATATCCGATATATATAACAAGCAAGGTAATGAATAAAAATTCAGGTACTTTCTAAAAACGTAATCAGGAATCGAGCCGCACAATCGAAATTTGGTTACAATAACAATTGCCATGAGCTCGACCGGTGCGAATCGAAGGAACGGCAAGCAAAAACGATATGCCGCAGGGAAGCGGTATTGAAATTCAAGGAGGAATATATTATGGTAGTACAACACAACTTACGCGCAATAAACTCTAACAGACAGCTCGGCTTGACCAGCTCAGCTCAGAACAAATCCACCGAGAAATTGTCTTCCGGCTATAAGATCAACCGTGCGGCAGACGATGCAGCAGGTTTGGCAATCAGCGAGAAGATGAGACGTCAGGTGAGAGGCCTTACACAGGCATCCGCAAATGCACAGGACGGCGTATCCTGCGTACAGACGGCTGAAGGCGCTTTGAACGAAGTACATGATATGCTTCAGAGAATGAACGAG
>CAJUTJ010000015.1 GCA_910589655.1 uncultured Acetatifactor sp.
ACGGCAGTTCCCTGCGGCGGCTCGGCCTGTACGGCAGTTCCCTGCGGCGGCTCGGCCTGTACGGCAATTCCCTGCGGCGGCTCGGCCTGTACGGCAGTTCCCTGCGGCGGCTCGGCCTGTACGGCAATTCCCTGCGGCGGCTCGGCCTGTACGGCAGTTCCCTGCGGCGGCTCGGTCTGTGCAACGGAAGAAAATTCCCGGCTGCCGGAACGCTGCTCTCTCTCCCGCAAAAATTCCTCCAAAATATGAGCAATCTCCTTTTTTCGATTGTTACCGACGACAAGATCAATACTTCCGTCTTTCTCAATCGTCTCCAGCCCCGTCTGCACATAGCACCCTACTGCCACGACTACAGCATCCGGATTCAGCTGTTTTGCCCGGTGAAGCATCTGTCTGCTTTTTCTGTCCGCAATATTTGTAACGGTACAAGTATTAACAATATAAATATCGGCAGTTTGATCAAAAGGTACAATATTATAACCCTTTTCTTGTAAAATCTGCTGCATTACATCTGTTTCATAAGAATTGACTTTGCATCCAAGGTTATGGAATGCTATATTTTTCATAGGAGTTCCTCTCTTTTTTGTACGGCTTTTTCCTTGACTTTTATTCCCCCAACAATTAATATGTAGACAAAGGGATGATAAAGATAAGGAGGTATTAAGCATGAAGACAGTTCAGATTTCTTTAAATTCTATTGATAAGGTTAAGTCTTTTGTAAATGACATCACCAAGTTCGATTATGATTTCGATCTGGTATCCGGCAGATATGTTATCGACGCTAAGTCTATCATGGGAATTTTCAGTTTGGATCTTTCCAAGCCCATTGACCTGAATATCCATTCGGAGGATGGTACAGATGAGGTTCTGGAAGTTCTGAAGCCCTACACTATATAAGAATCGAATTCATACGGTAAGCATGAGAAGGCCTCAAAGGACACAAATACTTTGAGGCCTTCTTTTTTCGGCTATATGGATACTACTCCACAATCATCATCTCTGCCGTTTCTAACGCTGTCTTCACTAATTCTTCAATCTTTTCATCCAAATTATGCTCATGGCGGCGGATTACATTCAGATTGGGCTTGGTCACAGGATGTTTTGCCACAAAAATAGTACAACAGTCCTCAAAGGGCTGTATGGATGTCTCAAAAGTGCCTATTTTTTCCGACACTTCCACAATTTCCTGCTTATCAAAGCCGATCAGCGGCCGGTATACAGGCAGTTCACACACTTCGTTGGTAGCAATCAGGGAATGCATGGTCTGGGATGCCACCTGACCGATACTCTCTCCGGTAATCAGCCCCAGACACTCCGTCTCTTTGGCAATGTGCTCCGCAATCCGCATCATATACCGGCGCATGATAATGGTCAATTCCTCATGAGGACATTTTTCATGGATATACAGCTGAATATCCGTAAAATTAATCACATGGAGATAAATTGGACCCGCATACCGCGATACGATCCGCGCCAGATCTACTACCTTCTGTTTCGCTCTTTCACTGGTGTATGGCGGTGCATGGAAGTACACCGCATCAATTTTCACACCGCGCTTTGCAATCATATATCCTGCCACAGGGGAATCAATACCGCCGGAAAGAAGCAGCATTGCCTTCCCCCCCGTACCCACCGGCATCCCTCCGGGGCCGGGAATAATCTCGGAATAAATATAAATTTTCTCGCGGATCTCAATATTCAGCAGAATGTCGGGATTGTGTACATCCACCTTCATCTCGGGAAAGGCCTTTAACAAGACCTCCCCCATATCCATATTAATCTCCATGGATTCTTTCGGATAATTTTTACGAGCGCGCCTTGCATGTACCTTAAAGGTCTTATTCCGATCGGGATATACGTCCGCCATATATGTGACAACCGTGTCACATAACTTTTCAAACCCTTCGTCTTCCACGTAGACTACCGGACAAATGCCCGAAATACCGAACACATGCCGTAAATGTTCCACGGCTTCCTCATAATCAAATTCGCCCTCCGCATCCACATAGATACGCCCCTGAGTCTTATGAATCAGGAATTTCCCTTCACATTTCTTCAACGCAAACTTGATCTGATGAACCAAAGCATCCTCAAACAGATATCTGTTCCGTCCCTTCACGCCGATTTCGGCATACTTTATCAAAAAAGCAGTAAATTTCATAATTATACTCCTTGTGCGCTTGAAGAGGGGTGTTTACACACCCTCTTACGCACATACCAATCAATATTTAAGTTTACTTCCAGACACGCCGACGCAGTCGGCTCAAACCACCAATCAATCGGTGCAAGGCCGGAAGAACGCTGATGCGATTCTTCTAACTGCTTTAGCAGTTTGTGAAGAAGCTCTGCTCCGCAGAGCGTGAAATCACTTAGTGAGGTCTTTCCAAGCTTAGTGATTTCCTTCACACTGTTAACGTCTAGTATACTTCCGTAACATGGGAATTTTATCATATAATGTCTGTAATGTATAGTGCAATTCTTCTTCCGTGGTATAAACGGAAAAGCTGAACCGGATGGTGGACTCCAATTGCGCCTTATCCGCCCCGATAGCCTTCAGCGTTGCGGAGGGCTGAGGCTTGCGCGCGGCACATGCGCTTCCTGCGGAGACATAAATCTCCTTTTCCTCCAGCGCATGGAGCAGCACTTCGCTGCGCACTCCCGCAAAGGAGACACTGACAATATGGGGCGCCGTCCCTTCCCCGTCGGGCTTGCCGGGAAGCAGACCGTTGATTGTCACCCCCTCCAGCTGCCGGATACCGTCCATAAAGTATTTCTTGCAATGGCACAGATGCTT
The DNA here is from genome assembly GCA_910589655.1 of uncultured Acetatifactor sp. Lineage (GTDB taxonomy): Bacteria > Bacillota > Clostridia > Lachnospirales > Lachnospiraceae > Acetatifactor. The sequence goes on from CAJUTJ010000015.1 coordinate 2,795, forward strand.
TATATCCTCGTCATAATGACGATAGAGGAGCTCCGCCGCCTTTGCCATTCCCGCCGCCCCGGGCACGTTATCCGTACCGGACCGCATATTATGCTGCTGCCCGCCGCCGTGAAGAATAGGCTGGATTTTCACCTTTTCCCCCACATACAGCACGCCGATACCCTTGGGGCCGTGAATCTTGTGGCCGCTGACCGACAACAAATCAATTCCCATCCGTTTGGGATAAATCTTGGCCTTTCCGAATCCCTGTACCGCATCCACATGAAATAACGTGTTAGGATTCATTCTTTTGATCAGTACACTCGCTTCCTCCACAGGCTGCAGCGATCCGATCTCGTTGTTAGTATGCATAACGGATACCAAAATCGTATCCTGCGTCATAGCCCTCTGCAAATCCTCCAACGCAATCCTTCCACTGCCGTCCACCGGCAGATACGTCACGCGATACCCCAGACTTTCCAAATGGCGCATCGTCTGTAACACCGCAGGATGCTCAATCTGAGTGGTTATTAAATGCTTTCCCCATCTGCTGTTGGCAAATGCACACCCCATCAACGCCATATTGTCGGATTCCGTGCCTCCGGAAGTAAAGAAAATCTCTTTTTCGTTTACTTTTAACAGGCGCGCCATAGTTTCCTTTGCGTACCGCAGATAATTTTCTGCCCGCACTCCCTTCATATGAAGGCTGGAAGGGTTGCCGTAATCTTCACACATTATCTTTGTAATCAACTCCGCCGCCTCGGGAAGCACCCGGGTAGTTGCGGAATTGTCCAAATACGCTTCCATGAAATTTCCCCCTTTATATACTTGGCATAGTCTCTCAGTGATATCATATTATATGCAGAACACACCGTCTCTGATAAAACACGATGGAGTACTTCTTACATTGTCAGCCTTCCAGCCGATACATAATCCACGAAAGCACCGTCATGCCCGCCGTCTCCGTCCGCAGAATCCGCTTTCCCAGAGTGATGGGAATCATTCCCCTCTCTACGGCCGATTCAACCTCCGATGTCTCAAAGCCGCCCTCAGGTCCGATAAACACTGCAATATCCTGCCCCGCCCCAAGACTGTCTATCATTTCCCGGGTCTTCCCCATTCCCTCGGCCAATTCATAGGGAATCAATTTTACATCCATATCTTCGGCCAGTTCTACGGCTTGGGCAAAACTCATGACTCCGGAAATCTCCGGTATGACCCCTCTTTTACTCTGTTTTGCAGCGGCCTCGGCAATGGTCTGCCATCTTGCGATTTTGGCCGCCGCCTTTTTTTCATCCAGCTTTACCACACAGCGTCTGGCTGCTACGGGAATAATGCGGTAAACTCCCAGCTCAACCGCCTTCTGAATGATCCACTCCATTTTGTCCGCCTTGGGAAGCGCCTGAAACAAATAAACTCTGGCAGGCAGTTCCACCTTATCCTCCTTCACAAAACGGAGCTCACAGAGCACCCTGTCCTCCTCAAAAGCTGTTATCGCACAGCGGTACTCTTTTCCGTCCGTTCCATTGCTGACATTCAACTCCTCGCCGGGCTTCATGCGGAGCACGTTGCGGATATGATTTACGTCACCGCCCTGTATGACCACACGTTTGTCCGGTACGCTAATCTGAGACGGTTCTACAAAAAACTGATACATGTGTTATCCCCTCTGCCCTCCTGTTTAAATCTTCCGAGCCGTCACGCTGACCCACTCTCCCTGATAGGTGACTTCCACAATTTCCAATCCGGCCGCCTCTACGGCATCCTTCACCGTCTGCTCTTTGTCGTCTATAATGCCCGAGGTAATATAAATCCCGCCGGGTTTCAGCTGATTCACGATGACGGGGGTCAAGGGCACCAGAACGTCCGCCAGAATATTTGCCGTCACGATATCATAACGGTCATAGCCTGCCTTGTCCTGAACGGCCTGATCCGTGATAATATTACCGATCATCAAGTCAAATTTATCTCTGGGAATATTATTTGCCTCACAATTCTGCGCCACGGCTTCTACCGCACACTGATCCAGATCCGTTCCCACCGCGTGTTTCGCCCCGAACATCAATGCGAGAATGGCGAGAATACCGCTGCCCGTTCCCACATCCAAAAGTTCCGTCTCCGCCGTGACATATTTCCGCAGCTGTCTGATACAAAGCTGGGTTGTCTCATGCATTCCCGTCCCGAAAGCCGTTCCGGGATCAATATGAAGAATCAGCTTGTCCTGATCGGAGGGTTTCACGTCTTCCCAAGAAGGGATTACCAATATATCATCTATATAAAATTGATGAAAATATTGCTTCCAGTTATTAATCCAGTCGATATCTTCTGTCTCGTCCACCGTGACGGTTCCGGCGCCGATGTCGCAGAACACTCTCAGCTCCTCCAGTTCCCCCTTCACCTTTTCCGTTACCGCCTCTACATCCAAAATCTCCCCTTGAAGCTCCAGAGTGCCGTCCTCCCTTTTCTCCACAAAGAAGTTCAGATGCGCAATACCGTCATCTTCCGGTTCTTCCGGCAGAATGTCCACAAACATCTGCTCCTTCTCCAACGCCGTCAAGGGCACCTTATCCTCGATCTGCGCGCCTTCCAAGCCGATATCGTAAAGGGTGCTGATAATAATATCCTCAGCCTCCGAAATTGTCCGTACCCTGAATTTCACCCATTTCATATCTTTTCAGTCCTTTCTTCCTATAACAATGCAATATGGATACAACATCCTACTTCATACCCTGTTTATCCTTGAAAAATCGCATCGGCGATTCTTCAAGGAATGACTTAGTTTCTCTTAGGTTGGGCTCAAAGAGGGGTGTTTACACCCCCTCTTTCCAGCCTTAAAGAAATATCATTTCCTTCACACTTCCAAACACGCCGACGCAGCACGCCCTCCGGCGTCGTCCATGCCTTCCGGCACAAACAATCAATGAATCGGTGCAAACCAAGGAATGACTTAGTTTCTCTTAGGCTGGGTACAAAGAGGGGGTGTTTACACACCCTCTTTACAACCTTAGAGAAACTTCATTCCTTTCACACTTCCAGACATGCCGACACAGCACGCCCTCCGGCGTCGTCCATGCCTTCCGGCACAAACAATCAATGAATCGGTGCAAGTCTGTAAGAATCGCGCAAGCGATTCTTACAGGAATGACTTAGTTTCTCTTAGGCTGGGTACAAAGAGGGGGGTTTACACCCCTCTTTCCAATCTTAGAGAAACTTCATTCCTTTCACACTTTTCAACAGATTCCCGCCGTATTCTGCTTTCACATAACCCCAATGCCATAAAAAGCAGCGGTGTGCTCAGCACCTGCTGAAAGCTGATGAAAGAATTCACGCCATACATGGCAATCACCAGTATACCCGGAAGCAGTTTACGGTAGCGCTTTATGCTGCCCGCAAAAACAGCCGCCAAAGCCGCAGTCCCCAACAGTCCCAGATCTACCAACGCATTCAGCCACTCATTATGGGCATTGGCGAAAATGGTTCCCGTCCAGAATCCTTCCGTGGGCGTCAGTTCCGATGCCGGCAGGGTGGAATAAATATAAGGTGCAAAGCAGTCCGGCCCCGCGCCCACCAGCTTCTGCCGGAAGTCCCCCTGAACGAATCCCTGCCACGCAAACCGCCACAAACCGCCTCTGCCGCTTCCCCAGCCGTCTCCCGCCGGCTGCCGTAAAGCATACACGGCTGCGGCTGCCGCCACGCTTATCCCGCCCAGCATGATCAATATGATTCCTGCCCTTTTTGCCGTTTTGGGAGAAATTTTCCCGAATAATACGGCCAGAACCAAAAACACTGCCCCCACAGCCCACCAGCCGCCCCATGCCATTCTGTCAAAGCCCATTCCGTCTGCCGGCACTGCCGCCATAGCTTTCGTTCCAATCCCTTTCGCTGCCTGCGCGTAAACCGCCACCGTTAGGCACATTCCCGCGATCATGGCAAGGCTCCGCCGAAAAACCTCCCGCTCCTTTACGCCGTACAGAAGACCCATTCCGATACAGGCGGCGGCAATTAAAAACCCCGCGTCGCTGCCCTGAATACATAAGAGCGTCAGCCCCATCACGCTTAGAATATAAAGGAAAAAAACTTTGGCCTTTCCCTTGCCTTGTAAGTATCCGCCTACCGGAAGCCCCAGCGTAACGCTGCAGAAGCCGCAAAACCAATTGATATTGCCGATGGTAGATATCATATGGCTGTATTCCCAGCTTTTTTCGTTAAACGAGGACATCAGGTTCACCGGGTCAAATCCCAGACGATTGGCAAAAGCAATCAAAAATACTATGGCAAGGGCTGCCTCACCCACATAAACAGGATATTTGCTCCCGTCATATGACCGGGATGCAAAAAAATATATTCCCACAAACATCCACAAAGAAAGTGCGCCCATATACCATTCCTTGTAGCCCAGCCAAGGCGTTCTGTGGAAGGGACTGCACAATGCAGATATCAGCACTATCGCCCCGTAAACCAGCATACAGATATCCGTCACGCTCAGTTTGGGAAGATGCCTGCTGCCTTTGGCCAGAGATATCCCTCCCCGGGCCGCAGAAACCGCCAGCCACACTCCCAGACAGACCAAAGTCACATTACGGAACAACATATACTTGGTATCACCCAGCTTCCAGTAAGTTCCTCCTGTGTAAAGAGATAAGACCGCCGTAAGAAATATAAAATATAAATTACATAATGTGCTAATAAAATCTCTCATCCGCCCGTTTCCTTGTCCTGAGTTCTTATTCATCAGTATACCTCTTTTCGGTCTGTTTGAGAAGCACAACATTATACACCGCTAAATTGTATGTTCTTCAAATTGACTACCATACAGGGTCTGGCAATAAAATCATCTTACAGATAATCAGCCAAATGAACGGCTCAATATAAATACACCGCAGAATCCTTAAGCAATTTAGATTCTGCGGTGCTTTCTTTTACCCTATTTCTTGTTATGCGGGCGCATTCAGCACAAAAGACCGATGAACCGCTTATTTTCCAAAGAACTTTTTCTTTTTATTGTCCTTAGAATCCTTGGGATCTTTCGGCTCATCGCCGCCCTTCCCTGAAATATTCTTGGCAGCATGGAGAGAATCACCCGTCAGCTCGTCAAACTGGCGAAGCAATTCCTTTGCCTCATGGCTCAGCTTACCGGGCACCTGCACCACCAATGTTACATAATGGTCGCCCCGGACATCCCTGTTTCTCCATGAAGGAACACCTTTTCCTTTTAAACGGATTCTGGTATCGGTCTGGGTACCGGGCTTTACGTCATAGATCACCTTTCCGTCCACAGTGTCAATCAGGACTTCTCCGCCCAAAGCCGCCACGGCATAGGACATAGGCACGGTAGAATAAATATCCATATCCTGTCTCTGGAAAATGGGATGACGGCCCACGATTACTTCCACCAGCACATCTCCTCTGGGACCTCCGTTGACACCGGGATCGCCCAATCCGGGCTTGCGGACAGACTGACCGTTATCAATACCCGCCGGAATATCCACGGAATACCGTTTCTTCATGGAAATATATCCGCTGCCGTAGCAATCGGAACATTTATCCTTAATCACCTTACCGGTTCCCTGACAATCGGGACAGATCTTCACGCTCCGGGTAATCCCGAAAAAGGCGCTCTCCGTGACCACCGTCTGGCCTTTGCCGCCGCATCTCTTACAGGTTTCGGGGCTGGTTCCCGGCTTCGCTCCGGAACCATTACAGGTCTTACAGGTTTCTTTGACGGTTAATTCAATTTCCTTATTGCAGCCGAACACGGCTTCTTCAAAGGTAATCCGGACGCTGGTGCGCAGATTTGCCCCCTTCATAGGGCCGTTGCTGTTCGCTCTGCTTCTGCTGCCGCCGCCGAAAAAGCTTCCGAAAATATCTCCAAAGAGATCTTCAAAATCCATTCCGCTGAAATCGAATCCGCCGGCTCCTCCCGCCCCGCCTTCAAAAGCGGCATGGCCAAACTGGTCATACTGCTTTCTCTTATCGGGATCGCTGAGCACGGCATACGCCTCGGAAGCTTCCTTGAATTTCTTTTCAGCCTCGGCATCACCCGGATTCATATCCGGATGATACTTTTTGGCCAACACACGATATGCTTTTTTAATTGCAGCATCATCTGCATTTTTCTCAACGCCAAGGACCTCGTAATAGTCCCTTTTCTGCTCTGCCATACTTATACCTCTTGCTTGCCCCCGCCGGCGCTTATCCCTGTGAGAGCCGATTTATTTTATACTTCTCTGAAGTCACCGTCAATTACATCATCATTTGAAGAAGAAGCCGCTTCTCCCATATCGGGGCCTGCCGCGCCGCTCATGTCAGGGCCTGCGCCCTGCTGTGCCTGCTGCATATTTTCATACATTTTTGTGAAAAGAGTCTGTGCGCTGTTTGTAAGCTTTTCCTTTGCGGCTTTCAGTTCATCCAGATCGCTGTCGCTCATCTCCTGATCCTTGGTTCTCTCCAGAATGGCCTTTACGGCATCCAGATCGGCCTGTACCGCGGACTTGTCGCTGTCGCTCAGCTTGTCGCCCACTTCTTCCAAAGCCTTCTCGGTCTGGAACACGAAGGAATCCGCATCATTTCTCGTCTCGATAGCTTCCTTCCGCTTCTTATCCTGAGCCTCGAACTCGGCAGCTTCCTTCACCGCTCTCTCGATTTCCTCATCGGACATATTGGAGCCTGCGGTAATGGTAATATGCTGCTCCTTGCCGGTGCCGAGATCCTTTGCGGAAACGTTTACAATACCGTTTGCATCAATATCAAAGGTAACTTCGATCTGGGGCATACCTCTTCTTGCGGGAGGGATACCGTCCAGACGGAACTGGCCAAGGGACTTATTATCCTTCGCAAACTGTCTCTCACCCTGAACCACATTGATATCCACTGCCGTCTGGTTATCGGTGGCGGTAGAGAAGATCTGGCTCTTCTTGGTGGGGATGGTGGTATTTCTCTCAATCAGTTTGGTAGCTACGCCGCCCATAGTCTCAATGGACAGGGACAAGGGTGTAACATCCAGCAACAGAATGTCGCCTGCACCGGCATCCCCTGCCAGCTTACCGCCCTGTACGGAAGCGCCGATGGCAACGCACTCGTCGGGATTCAGGGATTTGCTGGGCTCTTTCCCCGTCAATGCCCTTACCTTATCCTGTACGGCAGGGATTCTGGTGGAACCGCCTACCAGCAATACCTGACCCAGATCCGAATTATTCAGGCCCGCATCCTTCATAGCGTTCTGTACGGGGATGGCGGTTCTGTCTACCAGATCTCTTGTCAGCTCGTCAAACTGCGCACGTGTCAGGTTCATGTCAAAATGCTTAGGACCTTCTGCGTTTGCGGTAATAAAAGGAAGGTTAATATTGGTGGTCATTGCGCTGGAAAGCTCCTTCTTTGCTTTCTCTGCCGCTTCCTTCAGTCTCTGCATAGCCATCTTGTCGCCGGAGAGATCTATGCCCTCTGCCTTCTTAAACTCGGACAGCATCCACTGAATAATCTTATTGTCAAAATCATCACCGCCCAGATGGGTGTCGCCGTTGGTGGAAAGAACCTCGATGACGCCGTCACCGATCTCGATAATGGAAACGTCAAAAGTACCGCCTCCAAGATCGTATACCATGATTTTCTGCTCTTTCTCATTGTCCAAGCCGTATGCCAAAGCTGCCGCGGTAGGCTCGTTGATAATACGTTTTACATCCAGACCTGCAATCTTGCCCGCATCCTTGGTAGCCTGACGCTGAGCGTCGTTAAAATACGCGGGAACGGTGATTACCGCCTCGGCTACCTTCTCACCCAGATAGCTCTCCGCATCCGCTTTCAGCTTCTGCAGAATCATTGCGGATATCTGCTGAGGGGAATATTTCTTTTCATCTATGGTACGTCCGTTGTCCGTACCCATATCCCTTTTAATAGAAGCGATGGTTTTCTCCGCATTGGTAACTGCCTGACGCTTTGCGGGCTCACCCACCAGCCTCTCACCGGTCTTAGTAAAAGCCACTACGGAAGGTGTGGTTCTCGCACCCTCTGCATTGGCGATAACGGTAGGCTTACCGCCTTCCATAACTGCCACACAGCTGTTTGTCGTACCTAAGTCGATACCGATAATTTTACTCATTTTTATGCCTCCTCAATGTTTGTTTATATCTTTTCATTTATAGATGAAATACACTGTTACCTAATCATATGATCCCGGCCTTACGGGAAACGAAACTGCCCTATATGGTGACGGACACCATGGAATGACGAACTACACTGTCGCGGTAGGTGTAGCCCTTTTGAAGCTCCTGAGCCACCACGCCGGATTCATATTCTTCGCTTTCCGTCTGCATCACCGCATTATGAAGATTGGGGTCAAACTCCTGCCCCAGAGCTTCGATGGGCTTTACGCCAATGTTTTCCAATTCCGTAAGAAGCTGCTTATAAACCCGGTTCATGCCGTCCACAAAGGGATCTTCCTGCTTTTCCTCCGGCACGGTGGCAAGCCCTCTCTCAAAATTGTCCACAACGGGAAGAATCTTCTCTATCACGCTCTTTGCGCCCGTCTCAAACATGGCATGTTTTTCCTTTTCGGAGCGGTTGCGGAAATTTTCAAACTCCGCAAGCTGACGTTTTACCTTATCTTCCAGCTGCTCGATCTGCTCCTTGTAAACGTCCGTCTTCTTGTCAAGTTTTGCCTGCTTCTTGGCCGCTTTCTTTTCCGCCCAGCTCATGGGAGCTTCTCCTCCCTGAGACTCTCCGGAAGCTTCTCCGCCGGAAGATATTTCTTCGGAAACCTCCTCTTCGAACGATTCCTTCTTCGAGGATTCTCTTTCCGTATCTTCTTCCAGTCCTTCTTCCTCTATAACCTCTTCCGCCGCATCCGCTTCCTCTTCAGCGGATTGGGCGGCTTTCGTTACTTCCTTTTCCTGTTCCGACATTTTACCATTCCTTTCTGTACATTCTGTCATCTATATAAACGGCATTTAATTCTTGCCGTCCATGGGTAAAACAAGCCATGCCGCTTATCCGGTTTGTGTGCAAGATTGAATCGCTGAATAAATATTATTTCTCATCATCCCTGTACAGCTCCTCCAGTTGTGCCTGAAGTGATCTGAGCGTTCTGATAACCTTGTCATAATCCATTCTTTTCGGGCCTACAATACCAATGGTGCCCTTCATGCCGTCACCCAATTCATAAGCAGCCGTGACCACACTGCAGTCCCTCATACTCTGAACGGGACTCTCCGAGCCGATATATACCTGAATTCCGGTATTTTCTCCCTCTCCGCCGCTGTCCTGAAGGAGTGTTCCCAACAATTGTTTCTCCTCAAAGGCATTGATCAATTCGCTTGCTTTCTGGTGGTCTGCCAGCTCCGGATAACGCAGAATATTGTTGGTGCCGCTGGTGTAGATTTCCAAGTCCTCCTCGGCTCTGATGGCTTCCGCCACCGCGTCGATGACTCCGCTTACTATAGCGCTGTGAATCCCCGCCTGCTGTTTCATAACGGATATCATGGCCAGATTGATTTCGTCAATGGACAAACCGTTTAAATGAGTATTCAATAGAATGTTCAATTTTAGCAGCGTCTCGTCGCCGATCTCCTCATCCACCGCAAGAATATTATTTTTAATCACATTCCCTTCTATTACAATTACTGCCAGAATCTGGTTCGCATCCACCCGGGAGAGCTGAATAAATTTTAACTTATTGCGCTTTGGCTGAGGTGCGGAAATCATGGTGGCGTACTGAGTGTTTTGGGCCAGAACCTTTGCCATCTGCTTCAGCAGCGTCTCCATTTTATCCTGACGCTCCACCAGCATTTCCTTCATTTCTACTACTTCCCGCTCCTTCTCCTCCATCATACTGTCTACATAGAAACGGTAACCTTTATCGGAAGGAATTCGGCCTGCCGAAGTATGAGGCTGCAAAATAAAGCCCATCTCTTCCAAATCAGCCATCTCGTTCCGAATGGTAGCGGAGCTTAAATTAAGGTCGGTATATTTTGAAATGGTTCTGCTGCCGACAGGTTCCCCTGTTTCCAGATAATTGCGGATAACTGCCTGAAGAATTTTCTTCTTCCTTTCATCCAGTTCCATTCTATGCCTCCCTCCGTGTTATTAGCACTCATCATAAGGGAGTGCTAATATCCGCTAACCATAAAATATCACTTACCCCCTATATTGTCAACCGATTTCCATGAAAATAAATCTAAAATAATTATTAACAGCAAAAAATGCCGCAGCCGGCACTCTGGCAAAAGCGAAATGGTCTATTCACCGAAAACAACATACAATATACATTGCAAATGGCAGATAATTTTATTCCGGAATAAAAAAGACTCCGCGTTGTTAAGCATGGGAATCTGTCCCGCGCCGGCTCCGCTGAGTCTTATAAATCTATGATGCCAATATATTCTTAAATATAGAAGCTGCCCGTATACTCTTTATTCATTACATAATATACAGCGTGCTCTTCGGGTTTTACATACAATTCGACACTTGCCAAATCGCCGACCTTCTGCTTTAAATCATTCTTCCAAATTTCCTTTGCCGTCTTCAGCAAATCTTCCTGTCTATACTCGTTGCCGCCAAACTGAAGGCAAATCTCACTCTTTAACTCAGCTTTCTTCGTTTCGGTTTTCTTTACGGCTGCTTTTCTTCCGGCAGTCTTCTTCTCCACTGCTTTCTTCGTCTCGGCAACCTTCTCCCCTACTGCTTTCTTTGCCACAGCAGCCTTTTCCTCTGCTGCCTTTTTAGTGTCTTCTACTTTCTTTTCAACTGCTTTCTTAACGTTACCGGCCTTTTTCTCTACTGTCTTCTTAGCAGCCGCAGCTTCGCTCTTGACTGTCTCCTGCTTTTCTGCCTGAACTGATGCTGTCTTGGGTTCTTCAACCTTTGCGGTTGTCTTCTTTTCTGCTGCCATAACTTTCCTCTCCCTTCATTTATGAAACAACATTTAATTCTTATTTTTTTATAAAACTTTTAGCACTCCAACACAAGCAGTATATTCTGTTTATCGTGAAATGTCAACAATATATTGAATTTTTATGAAATAATAGATAACAATGAGTTACTGTTCACCCGCTGTCGCCGCGAGGTGTTTTCACGCTGTTTCTGCGTGATAAACCCGAGACAGACATGCGCGAAATCGCTGTTTTGCGATTTCTGTGCATAGGTTGCTGTGAACGAAGTGAACAGTAACAACAATGACCTTAATAACCGCTTCCGTTATATATTATGCAACAGCAAGAAAATATCCCAGCACTACAATACCCAAAACAATCCGATACCATCCAAACACCTTAAAGTCATGTTTCTTAATATATCCCATCAGGAATCGAAGCACATACATGGATACCGCAAAGGAAACCACAGTACCGACCAGCAGGAGAGTCAGTTCCAAAGAAGTAAATTCAAACCCGAATTTCACCACTTTCAACAGGCTGGCGCCAAACATAACGGGAATTGCCAGAAAGAAAGTATATTCCGCTGCCACGGTTCGGGATACTCCGATTAAAAGAGCTCCTACAATGGTAGCGCCGGAGCGGGAAGTTCCGGGGAAAACTGCCGCAATTACCTGAAAAATTCCGATCAGCAGCGCCGTCTGGAAGGTAATTTCCGACAGTGCCGTCACTTTCGGCTTTCTGCCTTTGTTCCAATTTTCGATTATTATGAAGGCCACCCCAAATACTGCCAGTGCAATCGCCACACAGGGCGGATTATAAAACAACGCGTCAAATACGTCATCATAGAGCACCCCGATAATTGCCGCCGGTACACAGGAGACAAGTATCTTAAACCACAAGATCCAGATATCTTTTTTAAAATAAGAAGCAATTCCTGTCCGTCCCGCCCTTTCCTTTTTTGTCAGCGCAAACGGCCATATCTGGTTCCAGAACAGGAACACCACCGCTAAAATGGCGCCGAGCTGTATGACCACGTCAAACATTCCGAAGAAATCCTCACTGACTCCCTGAAAGGGAATCAAATGTTCCACCAGAATCAAATGTCCTGTGCTGCTGATGGGCAGCCACTCCGTGATCCCTTCTACAACGCCATAGATAATTGCCTTAATAATTTCCCACATATCCGTTTTCTCCCATGTTCTATTTCTCTGTCATCCGGTCAGGAGTCAAGATCTTGAGGCCCCAGATATTCTGTCATAGCCTCATAGCAGGCCTCCGCGTCCTCGTAGCCCTGCCGGTACAATTCCCTGAGCTTATCCGCATCTTTTTCCACCCTGCCCACATTGCTTGGAACCCGGGGACGGATTACAAAAGCCTGACCGTTTGCCTGCTGCCGCTCAATGTATGCAAGCTGTTCATTGTAATTGATATGGCGCTCCGTCATCAGCTCCGTTACTTTAGGATATTTCAGGTAACGGAGTTTTATGAGTCCTATTTGTGTGGACGGTTTGCGGATATAACCCGTTTCTTTCGTCATTACCACAATATTTTTCCGGTTGCCGTCCAAAACGGACTTTTGCAAAGGGATGGAATCACTCAGCCCGCCGTCCAGATAATACTTTCCGTCAATTTTGACATTTCTCGACACCAGCGGAAGAGATGCCGACGCACGAATCTTATCAATGTCCTCCCTCATATCGCGGATGCGGAAATATTCCGGCCTTCCCGTCACAATATCGGTGGCCACACTATAAGCTTTTCCCTCGTATGCCGCATACGCCGCATCGTCAAAAGGATGCAGATAGTCAGGAATCAAATGATAACACATATCCACGTTGAACAAATCGCCGGTTGTCAGCAGACTTCTGATGCTGCAATAGCTTTTATTGTCCAGATAGTCAATATTAATGTCCCGTGCTCTTCCCTTCTGCTTCGATAAATAACTGCACATATTGCAGGCTCCTGCGGAAACTCCGTACACACTGGAAAACATAATATCCTTATCCAGAAAAAAGTCAAGTACTCCGGCAGTATATACCCCCTTCATACCGCCGCCTTCCAAAACCAACCCAGCCTGATACATTCTGATACCTCCCTGTGCGTTTTATATATATGTGTAACACTCCTCAAAGAAGATGCGCCACCCCCTCAAAAAAATGCGAAGCATCCTTCTTTACACATACCGATTAAACTTCTTGTCTATTGAGTTCTGTTTTGTATTCTGCTCCCCCTCATGCCGCTTTATTCCGTACTTTTCCGTATGAAAATACCGCGGGCCGCAGGGGCTAATATGTTTCCTTCACAAACTTTCTCAGCGCAGGCAGGGAACGTTCCACCTTCTGTCTGTCGATACAATATGCCATGCGGAAATATCCCGGCGCCCCAAAGGTATCCGCAGGCACCAGTATCAAATCATATTTCAGGGCCTTTTGGCAGAAAGCCACGGAATCCTCCTCCAACGCTTTCGGGAAAATGTAAAAGGTTCCGCCCGGCTTCACGCATTGAAAGCCAAGCTCCGTCAGTTCCTTATAGATAAGGTTCCTATTCGTCTCATAAACGCTTAAATCCGCCGTCAGCTCCAGCACCTTTGCCACCGCCAGCTGTATGATGGACGGAGGACAATTATGCCCGATGCCTCTGGAAATCTGGCCGCACATCTGAATCATGGTCTCTGCATCCTTACATCCGGGATTCACCGCCACATAGCCGATTCTCTCCCCCGGAAGAGATAAGGACTTGGAAAAAGAATAGCACATAATCGTGTTGTCATAAAAGGCAGACACACAGGGCGCTTCCGCTCCTTCAAATACGATTTCCCGATACGGTTCGTCGGAAATCAGATAAATATCATGCCCAAACTGTGCCGACTTATCCCGCAAAAGGTCTGCCAGACGCTTCAATGTCTCCGCGGAATATACGACGCCGGAAGGATTGTTGGGCGTATTCACAAGCACAGCCATCACCTTCTCCGTCAGCATCTCCTCCAGCTTCTCAAAATGAATCTGGAAAGTTTCCGTATCGGGAGGAACCACCTTCAGCAAAGCGCCGCTTAAGTTCACATAAGGAGTATATTCGGGGAAAAAAGGAGCAAAGGTCAAGACTTCATCTCCCGGCTCCGTCACAAGGCGAAACGCATGTGCCAATGCACCTGCCGCACCGGATGCCATAAAAATATGCTCTTTCCGGTAAGGCAGGCCGAACCTTTTCTCCAAGGATGCGGCGATTGCCTCTCTGACGGAAGTGATCCCCAAGCTGGGGCTGTATCCGTGAAGCACGGAAGTTTCCTCCTTCTGCAGCATTTCCACCATGGCGTCCGTAAATGCCTGAGGAACCGGAACAGAAGGATTTCCCAAGCTGTAATCAAACACATTTTCATACCCGATTTCCTGCCCTCTGGCAGCAGCAAATTCCGAAAGCTGTCTGATCACAGACTTTCCCGATAACATATCCCTATATTTTTGCACTAACATTTTATTATCACTCCTATTCCGGAACCGTCCAATATTCAACCGCTGCCTGCGATATTTTACCGTCTGCGGCAGCTTATTCCCCGTCTTCTATTCCGTGTCCTTTACATACCCTTGTCATGCCCTTTACATATCCTTGTCATGCCCTTTACATATCCTTGTCATGCCCTTTACATATCCTTGTCATGCCCTTTACATATCCTTGTCATACCTGCCCTTGTTTGGAAAAATACTAATTATGATTATACCTCAACTCTTCCTTTGCTTACAAGCACAAAAAGCATGAATGGAATGAAGTTTACTCCGCCCATACCATTGCGCATTTGACTGCCTTCTGCCAGCCTTTTAATAAGGAAGCTCTTTTCTCCTCTTCCATTTCAGGCTCGAACACGGCTCCGATCTGCCAGTTCTCGCGAATTTCCTCCTTGTCCTTCCAATATCCCACTGCAAGCCCCGCCAGATACGCAGCCCCCAGCGCCGTGGTCTCGATGCACTTGGGCCTGTGCACCAAGGTATGGACAATATCCGCCTGAAACTGCATTAAAAAGTCATTGGCGCTGGCTCCGCCGTCCACCTTCAGGCTTTTCAAATGCAGATTGCTGTCCTGCTCCATGGCTTTCAACACGTCTGCGGTCTGATAAGCAATCGATTCCAATACGGCTCTGATAAAATGCTCCTTGGTGCAGCCTCTGGTAATCCCTACCACCGTGCCTCTGGCATACTGGTTCCAATAAGGGGCACCCATTCCCGCAAAGGCCGGAACCACGTACACTCCCGCCGTGTCCTCTACCGTCTGCGCATATTCCTGAGACATAGAGGCGCTCTTGATCAGCCGC
The DNA here is from genome assembly GCA_910589655.1 of uncultured Acetatifactor sp. GTDB lineage: Bacteria > Bacillota > Clostridia > Lachnospirales > Lachnospiraceae > Acetatifactor. The sequence goes on from CAJUTJ010000015.1 coordinate 17,942, forward strand.
ATACTGTCTCTCAGCCACTGGATGCCCGCACCTGCCACAAACACGCTGCCCTCCAACGCATATTCCGGCTTTTCGGAAGTACTTGCGGCGATCGTGGTCAAAAGCCCCGACTGGGACGTAATCGCTTCCTTCCCTGTATTCATCAGAAGGAAACAGCCTGTTCCGTAAGTGTTCTTTGCCTCCCCCTGTTCAAAACAGCATTGCCCGAACAATGCGGCCTGCTGATCTCCCGCCGCCCCGGCAATGGGAATCTCCCCGCCCAATACGGAGACATTGGCACGCCCGTAGATTTGGCTGGAAGGGCACACTTTAGGCAGAATGGCAGCCGGTATACGAAATCTGTCCATAATCTCCTGATCCCAGCACAGTTGATGTATGTCAAAGAGCATGGTGCGGGAAGCATTGGTATAATCCGTCACATGGACGGCTCCCTTGGTCAGGTTCCAGATCAGCCATGTATCCACCGTGCCGAACAGCAGCTCCCCCTTCTCGGCTCTTTCCCTTGCTCCGGGCACATGATCCAAGATCCAGGCAATCTTGGAAGCGCTGAAATAGGCATCGGGAATCAGTCCCGTCTTCTCCCGTATCACTTGATCAAATCCGTCCTCCTTCAATGCGTCAATCCTGTCCGCGGTACGGCGGCATTGCCATACAATGGCATTATATACAGGTTCCCCCGTGGACTTGTCCCAGAGAATCGTAGTCTCCCGCTGATTTGTGATGCCGATGGCGGAAATCTGCGCCGCCTCCACCCCCAGCATCGCCATTGCCTCCGCGGCCACAGCCAGCTGGGTAGACCAGATTTCCTTAGGATTATGTTCCACCCAGCCGGGCTGGGGATAAATCTGAGTAAATTCCTTCTGTGCCATGGAACAGATATTTCCCGTTTTATCAAAAAGAATACAGCGGGAACTGGTAGTGCCCTGATCCAATGCCATAATATAGTTTTTCATGCATGTACTCCCTTTCAAATTATAATGTCAATAGCCCGCATGAAACGCGGATGCAGACGGCCCCTCCTGCTTTGAGGCGAAATGAGTAATAGGCGCCTGAATTCTTTCCCTTTACAGAATAAGAAGCTTCTCACGGGCTTCCGGGAAAAAACATATTCCCTCGTAATATCCCTGCCCATATAAGCTGCACAGAATCTCCTTTATCCGATGATCCAGTCTGTGATATATTCTGCGGCGGGGCCATAGAATGCCCTCCAAGTACTCCTGCTGTCTCCCGTTTAACAGCCGGATTCCCTTTGCCTCCGGAGAATCCGGAATACCGAAGTCACAGGAAAGATACGCACAGGTTCCTTTTCGGCTGCATCTTTTCGTAAGATATGCCGACAACGCTGCCCCCCGCCCCGGTGAGCCGTCAACACCGCTCCTCTTGCCTTGTGAGGACAGTCCCGCAGGAACATCCTCGGATCCGAAGATCGTTTCTTTCCACACGGCTCCTTCCGTTCCGGAGCCTGTCAGGGAACCGGGCTCCTTCACGGAACTTTTTCTCCGGTAACTGGGTTTCCCGTATGAATCATATTCCAAAACATACTCCGGCTTTGCTTCCGGCATCCCTTCCTCCGGAGATTGCTCCAATAGGACACAGGTATCACAGAGATGCTTATATAACGCCGTCCGAATCTGCGTTCCGGATACGGGGAAATCCAGACGTTCCGCAATCTGTTTCGCCGTACAGCCGCTGTCCGCCAAATGCCGGATAGCGCCCCCGCAAGCCGCCTCAAAAGCAAAACCCGACAGTGCATTTCGAAACACATCCCCCTCCGGGCTAGTCATTGAGGTTCACCGTGGAGCCGCCTTTTACTTCCACATATTTACCGTCATCGACCTGAATCCAAACGCTCTGTGCGCTGGGATTACATACCATCTCATTGTCGGCGGAAAATCTCAGTCGCTTTGCCGCTTCCATATAGTCGATAATTTCAATATTCGTGGCATACCAGATATCCTCTCTGCCCCCCATATATTCACAAAACTTTTCAATAACCTCCCAATTATTATCATTGTCAAATTCATAGCTGTGTCCCCACACATACATCAGCTTCAGATATTGTTTCTTCTGAAAATCCGCGAAAAATTCCGCTTTCCGCATAAGCTGGGGATCGTTGTGATGGCAGGTAGGATGCCATTCGAGAGGATCCACGGGCAGCTGAAAATCGGGCACGGAAGGAACTACTCTGCCGTAGGCAATACCGAGCTGCCTGAAAAGCTGCTTGATTTCCTCACTGTATGAGCCGTTGGGGTATGCATGGCCTCTCACCAGCTTTCCCGTCAATTGCTCCAATCCCTTTCTGTCCTCCAAAATTTCTTCTGCCACCATTGTCAGCGGACACCTCTCAATGGTAGGATGGGTCATGGTGTGCGTTGCCACTTCATGGTTCTTATACAGCTCCGAAATACGGCTCCTTGGGATGCGCGGAGGATCCTGTTCTTTCTCCATAAGACCGTAATTTAAATTGAAAGTACCCTTAATCCCATGCTTATTAAAGATCTCAATGAGCCTCTCGTCCTGAATCTTTCCGTCGTCATAGCTCATCGTCAATGCTTTCGCTTTTCCCTCCGGGAAACAAATGTATATTTTCATAATTATTCTTCCATCCTTTCTGCGGACGTCCCGCCGGTTTCTAAGAAAATAATACATTACCCGCGGCTTACGTGCAATAGTTACCATTGCCTTTTTCTCCCTCTGCTGGTATGATGGTTATTATTCATTACAGCATGTGCCGCCCTTTCCGCTCCGGATTCCGGCCCCATGGGGATAGGAATCAGCAGGTTGACGGCGGAAACACCCTTCCACGGACACAAACGGCTGTGTCTCGGCGCCAAGCGCCTCAGACATGGCATTGCCCACGGTATAGCGGCAGACGGAACATTCCGGTAAGAGAACATTTTAACCAAAGATTGTTACACAGAAAGAAAGGACGGAAGAATTTAATGAAAGGTGAATCTTTTCGCAACCGCAGAAACGGTTTTGAAACAGTGGACGGCGGAGCAGCAGGAAATCCGGCAGGCGGCCCAAAGAAAAAAAACGGCGGCAAAATCGCGGGCATTGTGATTGCAGTCATTGCAATTCTGTTTCTGGCTTCCAATTCGGCCTATGAAATCAAAGAAAAGGAACAAGCCGTGCTGATCACTCTGGGACGCGCCCAAGCGGTGACGGAACCCGGACTGCACTTCAAAATTCCTTTTATCCAGCAGGTCAAAAAGGTAAACACCACCATTCAGGGCTTTACCATCGGCTATAACCCCGATACCAACGAGTCGGACAATGATGAGTCCCTGATGATTACCTCCGACTTTAACTTTATTGATGTGGACTTTTTTGTGGAGTACCGCTACAGTGATCCCGTCAAGGTGTTGTATGCTTCCGAGGATCCTTTGGAAATACTCCGCAATATCAGCCAGAGCTGTATCCGTGCCGTAATCAGCAACTATTCCGTGGATGATGTGCTGACCACCGGCAAAAACGAGATTCAGGCCGCTATCCGGGAATTAATTCTGACGCGCTTGGAGCAGCAGGATATCGGCGTTCAGTTAGTCAATATTACCATTCAGGATTCCGAGCCCCCTACCGTGGAAGTCATGGAAGCATTTAAAGCCGTGGAAACCGCAAAGCAAGGCAAGGAAACCGCTTTGAACAACGCCAACAAATACCGTAACGAGCAGATCCCCATGGCTCAGGCGGAAGCGGACCGGATTATCAAGGAAGCGGAGGCACAGAAAACCGAGCGCATTAACGAAGCCTTGGCTCAAGTGGCTCGTTTCAATGCCATGTATGCGGAATATATCAAAAATCCCACAGTCACCAAACAGCGTATGTTCTATGAGGCTATGGAAGACATCCTTCCCGGCCTGAAAGTTATCATTGAAAGTTCCAACGGCAGCACCCAGACCTTTTACCCTCTGGAGTCCTTTACCAACCCTTCCGGCTCTTCCTTTGACAACGGAAACTCTGCCGGAGAAAGCAGTCCCTCCGGCGGCACCGGCTCTTCCTCAGCAGGCGGCAGTCCTTCTGCGGGAAACGATTCCTCAGCTGTCGGCAGCAATGCCTCCGCGGGTAACGGCTCTTCCTCCGCAGACGGCAGCAGTCTCACGGCAGGATATTAGAAAGGAGCGTATCGGATTATGAAAACCATAAAGAAAATTTTTTTGATATTTGTATTGTTCCTCCTCCTTATCGTCGGAGCATCCGGCATTGTCATTACCAACGAAAATGAATACAGCCTTGTCCGCCAGTTCGGAAGAATAGACCATGTGGTCTCTCAGTCGGGTATAAGCTTTAAGATCCCCTTTATTCAAAGCGTGGATACACTTCCGAAGCAGATTCTGCTTTATGACCTATCCGCTTCCGATGTCATTACCAGCGACAAGAAAACCATGATCTGTGACAGCTATATTTTGTGGCGTATTACGGATCCCTTAAAATTTGCCCAGACTCTCAATTGTTCCATTCCCAATGCGGAAAGCAGGCTGGACGCCATTGTTTATAATTCTACCAAAAACATTATAAGCAGCACCACGCAGGACGAGGTGATTTCCGGCCGCAGCGGACAACTGTCTCAGGCAATCTTGGAAAATATCGGCACCTCTCTGGAGCAATACGGCATTGAAATTCTTTCTTATGAGACAAAGAAACTGGATCTGCCCAGCGACAACAAGGCCGCCGTCTATGAACGAATGATTTCCGAACGTGATAATATTGCCGCTACCTACACCGCCGAGGGACAGTCTGAAGCGCAGAAAATCAGAAATACCACCGATCAGGAAGTCACCGTAATGCTTTCCGAAGCGCAGAAAGAGGCGGAAATCCTGATTGCGGAGGGAGAAGCGGAATACATGAGAATACTGTCCGAAGCATACAATGACGAATCCAAACAGGACTTTTATTCCTTTGTGAGAAGCCTTGACGCCTTAAAAGCTTCCATGCAGGGAGGTAATAAAACGGTGCTGCTCTCCCCCGACTCTCCTATTGCACAGATTTTCTACGGCAGATGATTCCTTAAGCTCCCATACGGACTTGCATCAGTTCATAAATTGTTTGTGCCGCCGATGGCGGCATGTTTGGAAGTGTGAAAACACCTCGCGGCGACAGCGAGTGAACAGTAGCCCGCATGTCTCGCAAATCGCATAGAGACGCGTTTCTGACTTCGCGGGAGGGGCTGTCTGAACCGTTACGCCTTTTTACCAACTGCCGCTAAATCTGTCAATTTGCCTATTGCTATTTTTAGGTAAAAATTGTAAAATGGAGCTAAAGAAGATACCTTTATCAAAAAATAATTTTCCCTACAATTTCAAGCATTCTCGGATGCATCGGCAGTTTAAAGCCTTGCCGGAAAAGGGATTGGGGGATGATTTCAGAATTGAAACGGGAGGTGTATTTATGAGTATAATGTCCGTAACCAGCGGAAGCCGCAGTATATATTCCCAGCTTTCCAGCGGTAAAAAAATCAATACCGCGGCAGATGACGCGTCCGGGCTTGCCATTGGCCAAAAGCTGAAAAGACAGGAAACCGGTTTAAGCGTAGGCGCCCAGAACGCGCAGGACGGCATAGGCGCTTTGAATGTGGCAGACGGTGCCATAGACGGTATGATGAGCCATCTGCAGAGAATCCGTGAATTGGGTTTGAAGTCCATGCACGGACTGTATTCCGACTCCGACAAAGAGTCCATCCAGACAGAAATCGAACAGTTGAAGGACGGCATTCAACAGATTGCCAAGAATACAACCTTTAACGAGCAGAAATTGTTAGACGGAAGTATGGCCGACCTGCATTTGGCTACGAATCCCGACGGAAGCGGAATGGAAATCGGTATGGAAAATACCACTTTACAGGCTTTGGGGATTGCCGATTTAGATGTAACCAGCGCAGATTTTAGTCTGGATGCCATTGATTCCGCAATCGACAAATTGTCCAGCCACAGGTCAAATATCGGCGCATATACAAACCGACTGGAGCACGCCTATAATTATAATACTTCTGCGCATATAGAGCAGTTAAGTTCCAGAAGCCGTATAGAAGATTTGGATATGCCCATGGCAATTTCCGAGAAAAAGAAGCAGGATCTTCTGAGCCAGTACAAGAATCTGATGATGAAGAGCCATATGAACCAGCAGTCCCATATTTTAAGACTGTTCCAGTAATCTATATCGCTATCCTGTAAATGAGCAAATATTAAATAGAGCTGATGCACCGTGATCTTTTCCGGTGCATCAGCTCTATTTTGATATACCCACTTTATAATCTTTCCGGTTTAATGAGTTGGCAGACTTCGCAGGCTTGGCAAATCACTTAAAAATATTTATGCCAAAATGTCATCTATTTTCTTTCTCTCTTCTTCACTGAAAGATGTATTTTGAACCATACCGATATTGTCCAAAATCTGAGAGGGTCTGGATGCACCGATCAGCACACTGGTAATATCCCCGTCCCGGAGGATCCACGCCAGTGCCATTTGCGCCAGAGTCTGTCCCCGCTCCGCCGCAAGCTCTCCCAGCCTGCGAACCTTGGAGATCGTATCCTCGCAAACGGCATTCTCTTTCAGGAATCTGCCGTCCGTGCGGATACGGCTGTCCTCGGGAATCCCGTGGAGGTAGCGGTCCGTAAGCAAGCCTTGTGCCAGAGGACAGAAAGTGATAATGCCTACACCATGAGCCGCCGCATAATCCTTCAGCCCGTCCTTCTCTATATCTCTCACCAACATAGAATATTTTCTCTGGTTGATAATAAAAGGCGTGCCCATTTCTTTAAATAATTCCGCAATAGCAATAGTCTGTTCCTTATTATAATTGGAAATCCCCACATAGAGAGCCTTACCGCTCCGCACAATACCGTCCAGAGCCCTTGCAGTTTCCTCCAGAGGCGTATCGGGATCGGGTCTGTGATGATAGTAAATGTCTACGTAATCAAGCCCCATTCTCTTCAAGCTCTGATCCAGACTTGCCACCAGATATTTTTTGCTGCCCCAGTTGCCGTAGGGCCCCGGCCACATGTCATAACCCGCCTTAGTGGAAATCACCAGTTCATCCCTATATGCCCCCAGACCTTTTACCAGAATCCGGCCAAAATTTTCCTCCGCCGCACCGGGCACGGGACCGTAATTGTTAGCCAGATCAAAATGAGTTATTCCGTTGTCAAAAGCCGTATGACACATCGCCTGCATGGTATCAAAGTTTCCGTTAGTTCCGAAATTGTGCCATAATCCCAGCGATACCGCGGGAAGCAGCAGCCCGCTGTTTCCGCAGCGATTGTACCTCATTTCCTCATATCTTGTTTCACTTGCCGTATACATACTTACATAACCTCTCTTTCCACTATATTGTACAATATTCTACAGCCTGTTTCATAGAAAACTTCCTCATACCGCTGTGCCGTCCTTCTTGGATATTACTGTTCACTCCCAATGTCGTCCTGTTTGAAATCCACTGTAAAGAACTATGCACCGCAATCATAAAAACTGCGGTTTGAACAAAAAGAGCATACTTTCTCCGCCGCTCCCTTACTCCATGATTTCAATCTGACACATTTTCATTGCTTCCAATGCGTTGTTATGACTCTGCGGCGTAACACCTGCACAGCATTGTGCATCAACCATAACACGCACCTCCGGAAGAAACGCTTTAATCACAAGGGCATTGGATATGACACATATGTCGGTACAAAGTCCGATTAATGTGATACTCCTGATATCCGCTTTCCGGCTCAGATATTGCGCGAGTTCCACCGATCCGAAAGCCGGTTTATCAAATATCTTCGTATCCGAAGTGACAAACTGCCTCAGCGTACCGTCTATCTCCCATCCTTCCGTTCCCCGGATACAGTGGGGCACCGGAAGCTTTCTGCCCTCCTGCGTCTCCAAATAGTCCGCACCGTGGGTATCTCTTGTAAAAATGACCTCACCTTCAAAATCCCTGATTTTCTCCATAACCTTGGGTACAATAGCCACTGCCTCTGCCGTTCCCAACGCCCCGTCGATAAAATCCTTCTGCATGTCCACCACAATTAAAATTTGTTCTCCCATTTTATACCTCCCTATGCGCTACATAAGAGGGTGTGTAAACCCTCCTCTTTGCACATACCAAACAGTATTTGGAAGTTTACTTCCAAACTGCCAGTCATGCCGACGCAGTCGGCTCAAATTTTGTTTTGCGGGGACTAATCTTACTGAACAAAGCATAATACCCCACAAAAAGCACACTGGTAACCGTCCATGTCAACGGATAACTGAACATAATAGTATAAATATCCGGCTTAACAGGCACCGCAAACATTATCCACAGCACGCGAATCACACAGATTCCGCCCAGACAGATTAATGTAGGAATCCAGCAGTCTCCCACGCCGCGGAGGGCACCGGACATAATTTCTATAATAATATAGGTAACATAGACCGGCACCAGAAAACGGGTCATAGCCAAACCGATACTAAGGACTTCCTTATCCGTGGTAAAAAGCTGATAAATATATGGCGCACCGTTATATAATAGCAGCGATACAAAAACGGTGGCTCCCAATGTCATACACAGACAAGTTCGAATCCCCTTCCGCACTCTCTCCGGCTTACCTGCGCCGAAATTCTGTCCTACAAAAGTAGTGACGGAAATGCCAAATGCATTGATCGTCATCCAGAAAATACAGTCCAATTTCGAGTATGCCGTCCAAGCCGCCACCGTATCCGTTCCCTGTGCGTTGATGGCAGACTGAATGATTATGTTGGAAAGACTGTACATGACGGACTGCAAGCCTGCGGGAAAACCGATTCTGATAATTCTATGAAACATTCTTTTGTCAAACCGAATTTTTCTAAGCTCTAAGCGATGCATATCCCCTGTCTTCATCAGCACAATTATGACCAAAACCGCACTCAGGGCCTGAGAAGAAATAGTAGCAATGGCGGCTCCCGCCACGCCAAGTCTGCACACCACGATGAATACCACATCCAGCACAATATTGACAAAGCAGCTGGCGATCAAAAAATATAAAGGACGCTTGGAATCTCCCACGGCACGCAGGATTCCGGCTCCTACATTATAAATCAGATTCCCGATCACCCCGAGGAAATAGATACGGATATAGAGAATCGCCAAGTCCAAAACTTCTGTCGGGGTATCCATGGCCTTTAAAATAGAAGGCGCTGCCGCAAACCCTCCTATCATCAGGAGCAGCCCCGCCGCCAAACTGAAAGCCATTGCCGTATGTACCGCATATCCTACCATTTCCTTACGCTTTGCACCGTAATATTGGGAAATAATAACGGTTGCACCACTGGATAAACCCACAAAGAATCCCACCAGCAAATTGATTACCGTACCCGTACTTCCGCCTGCCGCGGACAACGCCTCCTTCCCCACAAAGCGCCCCAAAATCATGGCATCCGCCGCGTTATACAGCTGTTGGAAAAAAGTGCCGAATAATATGGGGAAAAAGAACAGGAGCAGCTGTTTCCAGATGACTCCCTCCGTAATTTCGTTTCTGTTTGTGGTCTTGCTTTTATCTATGATGCCATTTTCCTCTATGGTTTTACATCTTTCCACGGCCTTGTTTTCGTCTATGGCTTCCTTGCTTTCTTCTACAGCTTCCTTGCTTTCTTCTATGGCTTCCTTGCTTTCTTCTACAACTTCCTTGCTTTCTTCTATGGCTTCCCTCTCACAATTACCACTTTCTTCTATCATATGTACTCTCTTTTCCCTTCTTCACTGTCCGGCCCATTTTGATATCCTGTTTGCCTCCCTTATCCGGCTTTTCCCAATCCCCTGTTTCCATCTTCCATAGGGTTCTCTGCCGTATCACTTCTTTTCCGCTCGCCATTTACTACAAATTATCTTGAAATTTTTCACCCAAACTGCCTGCTGCTATTTTCTTTTCCAGAGCTATTTTTCTTTCTACTACTATTTTTCTTCCTACTGCTATTTTTCTTCCTACTGCTATTTTTCTTTCTACTGCTTTTTTCCTTTCTACTGCTTTTTTCCTTTCCGCGCCCCGCACCCGAAAAGCGCTATCTTTGCTTTCACTGGTTTGGGTAAATGAACTGCCTTTACTTAAAGGCAGTATATGCTTGTTCTTGCCATATGTCAAGAAATATATGTCTGCTTCCGCTGCGCCAAAAAATGTCGGTCTTTTTTATCTACAGTTTTCGGCTCCCTATTATACCATAAGCATTGCAATACAGGAGGCTGGTATACCGACTTCCCTGATCGGAGCAAAACCTTTGAAAAATGCTTTCTCCGGGCCCCAAGCGTTAGTATACCCCCGCCGGACGGCATAACCACAGCGGACCCGCCGCCCGGATTGCGTAATTAAAGTACGCAGAGGGAACACCGTCCTTATGGTTTCCGTCTGCTTCAAGCAAGACGCCACCGCCGACAAAATAATATTTTTACAGGACATGGCCGCCCGATTTATTTTTACGTCTTCCAAAAAAATGAACTACAAAATATGATGCCAGAATCAATACACAGCAACCCATAACAAGCATTGCAAACTCTTGAAATCCCGCCATTCTTCCCCCCTTTACCCGATTCAGGAAGGGGAGTCCTAATGTCAGAGCAAAATACCAAAAAACAGGAGCCGCACATTTACCCGCAAAAGTCCGCACAAAGTCCCTCTTACCTGTCGCGGAAGGGGTATCCGTTACCGTCTCAGAGGCGCCGGAATTTTGCCCATTGGTCAAAACGGAATTTACCGTTCTTTGGATCAGACATCCTGCCAGACGATAAATCGTAAGCAACGCGATAAAGTAGACCACCACACCGATCATCGTGTGAAGACTGTCCTGTGTCAGGGTCCCTCCCATGATTCCGGTATCCTCAAGATACAGGGGAAGGTAAATGGCGGCAATAATCCGCAGACCGTTGACAATCACGGTAAACAGCCATGAAAACAGCACACTAACAACAATCCAGCCCACCCCCTTTATCCTTGTCTGCCAAAGTCCCATTTCCACAGAATCTCTGTTAACTGTCTCAACCGTCTCAGAAACAGGTTCCCTCCGCGTTGACACAATCCTATGGATAAAAGAAAAATACAGGGTTGCAAAAGCAATGGTCATAAATCGGAAACCGGAGCAGGAAGGCGCAATTAACAGCCTCATATCGTGATTCACATAACCTGTACCCGAGAGATACGTAAAAGGAATCCCGCTCAACAGTTCCACCCAGCGGGTGGTAGGTGTGAGAATCCATAAAAGGGAATCACAATCGGCCTGACGATAATATAATTTCATCCCTAAAAGGATTAGCACTCCCATTGTATAATAAAGAAAATTTTGCCGCAGTACATTCTTTTGTTTTTTCCCCTTCATAATTATACCCCCCGCCCGCGTCGGCGGACATCCGCTCAAGATTTGAAAGTTCTTTTCTTTCAGCTTTCAAATATCCTGTCCTGCGGCCAATGGCGGCACAAACAATTAACGTGATGCCGCAAACCGGAAAAGCCGCATTGGTTGATGCATTTGAAATTTTTACCGTCATTTATTCGACTTATCCGCAGAGGCTCTCCCCGCAAATTTCTTTCTTAATATAACCGCTGCTGCCGCCAGTGAGAGGAACAGCATCCCCGGCTCGGAATATGCCCTATACCCGCCGCCTACTGCTAAGTTAGACACTCTCTGGGGCAGAGGCAGCGCCTGATCCACATCTTTACTGTCTCCGTCCGTATTTCTGATAATCTCCGAAACGGCAATGAAGGAAGTATAGGGAGTAATCATATTGTATTCCAGCCCCAGCTGCGTGATTTCCTCCTTCACCGACTCGTCATTGCGAACACTTCCATATCCGGCGATTCTGTCCAAATGAGTCCTTGCCCACAGATAACGGATGGCTTCACTTTCCATATCCACGGTAACATTGCCCACAGGAATCTCCCGCATATATTCTTCTCCGCCTGCTTTTCCCGTTATGGTAATGGTTCCGCCGGGTTTTCCACGCCATTTTCCGAAAAGTACAATAGGCTGCGACGCATATAGAATGGAAGGCACTGCCGGCTCCACGTCATACACTTCAAACCCTTTGCAGGTTATGGAAATATCGGTGAGCAGCGGCGCTTCTATATATGTGCGGAAGTTTTCTGCGGACTCCTCCGCGTCTTCCTTGTCCGTCACGATAAAGGACTCTCCCAGCCCGCAGCCCGCAACCTGCTTGATCAGATAATCGTTTACCGAGCTTCCGATACCGAAAGAGAAAAAGCTGGCACTGTCCATGTTATCGGTAATACAGGAAATCACTTCACTTTCATTGGATATATAGCCGTCTGTAATGATTACAATACTTCGGGCAATATCTTCGCTTTTCGGTACGGCAATGGCATCCTCCAGCGCCGGAAGCAATGAAGTTCCTCCTCCGCCCTCCTGTTCATCAATGAGCTTCGTAGCTGTCTTAATGTTTGCCGCCGTAGCCGGAAGGGAACGGGGGGAAAGCAGCATAGTTTCATTTGCAAATAAGATCAGGTTAAAGGTGTCCGTTTCCTTCAAGTCTGCCACCAGATCATGAATCAATTCCTTGGCAGTGTCAAGGGGATAGCCGAACATGGATCCCGAAACATCCAGCACGAAAATATATTCTCTGGGCGGAATGTCTTCCGGCTCAAATCTCTCGGGCGGCTGTATGGTCAGCATAAAGAATTGTTCCTCCTTGAAAGAACCGTTGTTTCCATGCCCTCCGGCAAGCACCAAACCGCTTTGTATACTTTCTCCTGTAAGTTTGTATTTTAAAATAAAGTCCCTGTTTCCCGCATAGTCGGCAGAATTGGCCAGCGTAATCTGCGCAGTGGAACTATCGGTTTTATTAACTTTAATGGCATGAGTCTTACTTGTGATATCCGCAATAGGAACTCCGGTAGAGAGATTTACGGTAATATTATAATCTCCGGGAGGTGTAGCGCCGTCTGCCAGATAAGGGCTTACAATCCAACTGTCATCTTCGGATAATCCGCTGCCTGTGCCGGAGCCATTCCCTACGGAAGTGCCGTTTCCCGCATTGGCACTATCCCCTCCGGAAACGCTGTTTCCGTCTGACTCTCCATCCTTTTCGGAAACGCTGCTTCCGTCTGACTCTCCATCCTTTTCGGAAACACTGCTTCCGTCTGACTCTCCATCCTTTTCGGAAACGCTGCTTCCGTCTGACTCTCCATCCCTTTCGGAAACACTGCTTCCGTCTGACTCTCCATCCCTTTCGGAAACACTGCTTCCGTCTGACTCTCCGTTCTCTCCGGAAGCATCGCCGTCCTCACCGGAGGGCTCTGCCGGCGGCGCATAGCGGGGTCCTACAACGGTGGGAAAAATAAATTCGTAAACATTCTCCACAGGGGCGAGCAGTTCCGTATAGTGGAGCTCTATGCTGACCGTGTCACCGGGCATGATATTTGCCACATCCATGGTAAATACATTGGGTCTCTTCTGCTCCATCAAAGACGCACTCTTGCCCTCGCTTTTTGCCTCTTCATACTCAACCTTCGCCTCTTCCTTCTCTTTGATCTGAGCGGTAATCATTTCATTACCGATGATCATCTTCATCCCGTGTACGGAAACGCCGGAAGAGGTAGGAAATACATAACTGGCATTTATGGGAACCTCGCCTTCATTGACATAGATTTGCGTCACATATGTCTCTGCGATTAAACCGTTAATATTAGTCACAACATCCGTAGATTTCAAAGGAAAGCGTTCCACAGCAGCCCCCTCATCACCGGAACCCTGAATAATAAAATAAGGTGCCAGCAGCTTGTCCCCGTCATCGGTTTCTTCCGATGCTTCACCGCTATCTTCCGTCTCGCTGTTTCCGTCACCGGAATCCGTAAAGTTATTCTTTTCCGCCGCACATACCGCAGGACAACTGGCAGCGAAAAGAAACAGCGCCAGCATACAGCAGAGCCATTTTCTGATTTGGCACAGAATCTTTTTTTCTCTTTTAATCTTCATTTGTGGAACCTCCTTGGAATATCGTGGCATCATTTATATTTCAAGGATTATCATAGACCGGCAATGCACAAAATGTGCATCAAAATCTCCACAAAATCGCATCAAATTTAAATCATTTTTGCATCATTTTCTTTTTTATATTCATCTGCGCACTAAAAAAAGGGTGCCTACACACCCTCTCGCAGTCTTAAAAGAACTTCATTCCTTTCATACTTCCGTATCCAAAAATATCCTTGATCCCGTTGCCCCGGTCTGCCCTTGGTATTTACCGTTATACGGGTGAAGCGCCGGACTGTCCATTTTTGCAAATACAAGCTGTCCGATCCGCCGTCCCGATTTCAATTCTATGGCAAACCTGTTAGCGTTATACAGCTCTAATGTGATTTCCCCCTGAAACCCCGGATCTACCCAGCCTGCATTTTGAATAAATAGACCCATACGCCCCAGAGAGCTTCTTCCTTCCACAAACGCCGTCAAATCATTCGGCAATTCAAAGTACTCCATGGTGGTTGCAAGAACAAACTGCCCCGGCAAAATCAGGTATGTATCCGTTTGAATCATTTTATAATTTACGGAATGATCCAACGTAATAATTCCCGAAGAGGAATCCTCAACTACGCTGAATGTATTTCCTAACCGGATGTCTACGCTTGCAGGCTGAATCTGCCCTTGCTCCAATGGAGTTATCGTCAGAGTCTTCTCGTCGAGCATCTTTTGTATTGTCTTATCCGATAAAATCATATCCTTCGCCTTTCTCCGTCTCGATTGTACAATCGAAATTGTATCTTAAAATGCAATGTGTTTATTTTCTTTTTTCACAAATTTCTTCTTTTCATTATAATGTAATGCAAAAACTTTCCGCGTCGGAAGTACAAAAAGCAACCTTTCCGGTAATAATAAGATCAAAAAGTGCTGCAAACGGCACCTCCAGCCAAGACATAATTTCCGATTTATATAAAAAAAGGACAATGCTATTGCCCTGTCTCCATTGTTAATATAGCATAAAAAACAGAAAATAACAAGACTGTTCATATGACCAATCACATGATACACTATCCAAACATTACTGTTCACTCCGTTCACAGCAACCCATGCACAGAAATCGCAAAACAGCGATTTCGCGCATGTCTGTCTCGGGTTTATCACGCAGAAACAGCGTGAAAACACCTCGCGGCGACAGCGAGTGAACAGTAACATCCAAACATTACTGTTCACTCCGTTCACAGCAACCCATGCGCAGAAACCACAAAACAGCGGTTTCGCACACGGCATCCAAGCGATTATTCAAATTGCTTTGGTTTGATCACGCAAAAAACGCGTGAAAACGCCTCGCGGTGGCGTGGGTGTGAACAGTAATATCAAAACGAAACCGTTCAAACAAGTCGCGGAACTGTTATGCCGCCGTAATATCTGCCTGCACATGAGTGCCATAAACCGTCCTATCATATGTGATAGAGCATGGGACTCCCGTGCACTGCCCCGATGCCCCGTAAAATAACCGGACATAGGACAGAAATAATACGGGCAGAGCCAGACAGCGCCAAAACGCAGCAGTTCCGGCAAATGGGGAGGATTATAGTGTGAAAAATACTTCTAAGGCAGCAAAAGACACTGCCTAAGAAGTATTAAGTTTCACACAGGAAAAACGCGAAAGACAGCGTTTTTCATATCTATTTGAGCCGCTAAAGCGGCATGGGGGATTATTATGGAAAATAATCGTACAGAAATGCATGAGGAAGAACAACAGTTACAATCAACCCTTGCCATAGCCAAAGAACAGCTGGATCAGGCTCAAAAGGCACTTCGGGAAAAGGAGCAGGATATTATCGAAGCCAAAAGACAGGTGCGGGAAAATACCACGCACGGAGTAACCAATCTATACCATTCCGATGACTTTGAGGCAATTGTGGAATTAAGCCAATGCATGAATCCGGTGGAGGAAAGCATATCGGATTATGAGGAAGAAGAGCGGCGAATCCGCCGACTGGAAAAAATAATAGAACGTCCCTATTTTGCCAGAATTGACTTTCGGTTTGAAGAAGACCCTCAGGCGGAGCATATCTATATCGGCCGCTCTTCCTTAACGGAGAAAAAAGCCCGTGAAATCTATGTATACGACTGGCGCTCACCCATTGCCGGAGTGTTCTACCGTTGTGCCTTGGGGAAGGCATTTTACGAAGCTCCCGGTGGCATAGTCGAGGGGGAGCTGCAGCGAAAACGCCAATATGAGATTGCCGACAGCGTTCTGAAATTCTACTTTGATGCGGATATGACAATAAATGATGAATTTTTAAGGCTGCTGCTGTCTAAAAACACATCGCCGCAGATGAAAGCCATTGTGGAAACGATACAGAAGGAGCAGGATATCGTTATCAGAAATATGGAAAGTGATCTGCTAATGGTACAAGGCGTGGCCGGAAGCGGTAAAACCTCCATTGCCCTTCACCGGGCGGCATATCTGATGTATCAGGGTCTGCAGGCCAAGCTTTCCGCAAACAGCATTTTGATCCTTTCTCCCAATTCCGTGTTTGAAGAGTACATTTCCAATGTGCTTCCTGAGTTAGGGGAAGAAAACGTAAATTCCGTTACTTTTGACGATATCTTATGCAAAATTCTGCAGGGATACCGGATACAGACCAGAAATGACTTTTGGGAACATATGATGGGAGATGAGCCTTATAGCAGTATTGCACGAAAAAGCATGGAGTTTAAAATGTCGGAAAGCTTCCGGAACATGCTGGACGCGTTCCTCCTTGAGATTCCCTTGCGCTGGATTGATTTCCACGATATTCACTATAACGGCAGCCTCATTATAAGCAAGGAACAGCTCCGGGAATGGGTATTGCGAAGACCTCATATCTCACTGGGAACACGTCTTTCTCAACTGGAAGATTATGTGATAGAGCTGATATTCGGGACGGGCAGAAAGCACGGCGACGGAGAGCAGCGGAATCTGATCCGGCAGGAAATCCGAGAATTTACGCAACTCAATATCATTGAACTGTACGGTAAAATTTTCAGGAAATCAAGTGTTACGGAAAACGATATACCGGACAATATTCGTAAATACACGCGGGAAAACCTAAGCTCCGGGCTGCTGTTTTATGATGATGCCACGGCCGCCGCCTATCTGTACCTGAAAACATATGGGAACACAGGCTATCGCCATATCCGTCAGGTTGTCATAGACGAGGCTCAGGATTACTATTCTCTTCAATATGAAATATTCCGGCTGCTGTTTACCAATGCCAAATTTACGGTTCTCGGCGACATTAACCAGACGCTTGTCAAGCCGGAAAAAATATCCTTATATGAAACCATACGACAAATATTGAACAAAGAAAAGTCCGATTTGATAATACTGGAAAAAAGTTTTCGCTGTACAAATGAAATATTAAACTTCAGCTTACGGTTTATTGACGATGCTCCTCAGATAAAGAGCTTTAACCGTACAGGAGAAAGTCCCCAAGTACTCACTTCCGGCAGTTACGAAGAGCTTCTGAAGCTGATTATTCAGGAAATCGCCGTATGCCGGGAAAAGGGGTTGGAATCCATATGCCTGATCTGCAAAACGGCAAAGCTTTCAGACCGGTTGTATGAAGATTTAAAACAAAAAACAGAGATCCGGCAGGTCAAAAACGGCAATGCGGAGGGGCTCAAAGGAACGTTTGTAATGCCCGTATATATGTCAAAGGGTCTGGAATTCGATGGGGTTATTGTCTGTGATGCGGATATGGGGGCGCACTGTAGTGAAGAGGACAAAAAACTCCTTTATGTGGAATGTACCAGAGCTCTTCACAGGCTCAGCCTGATATGTTCCTCTCCCTCCAGCTCTTCCACGCCAATGTCATGAAAGCCAAGCTTCCTGCATAGTTTGAGGGAGGCATCATTTCCCGGCCTCACGAAGGCCTGAATTACACCGAAGCCTAACACCTTCCGGCCATAGTTAAGGATGGCGCGGCATACCTCCTCCGCGTATCCTTTCCTCTGCCACGGAACCCCTATGATAAATCCAATCTCAGGTTCCTCGTACCCGTCTCTGTAGGAAAAACCGGCCCTGCCGATTACGGCACCGCCGGTTTTTTCCACCACTGTCCAGACGCCGAACTCCCAGAAGGTATAAACTTTCTCGATATATTGGCGGATATACGCTCTCTCCTGCTCCTTCTCAGGATAAAGATCTTCCGTAAAGGCGGTAATCTGCGGATGACGGTAAATTTCATAGAATTGGTCCACATCCTCCACCGTTGTTTCCCGAATCAGGCATCGCTCTGTCTCCAAAATATCCCAGGGCATTCCCAGCAGCCTGCGGCAGACCTTCTCCAGATAATCCCTGTCCAAGTCCTCCGGCTCCTGTGCCACAAATACAAAATCGGAAAAATCCTGCCCCTCATTTCCTTCATGCAGATACGGCACCACCGCTTCCCCAGCGTCCCGCAGCTTCCGCGCTTCCGCCTCGCAGTCCGTAATCGTCAAAGTATGCTCTTTTCCGTCGATTTTTATGGTATGTTGTTTATAATAAAACAAAGTAATCACTTCCCCTCTTTACTCAGAAACTCTTTTCGGGTAAGATATATCATGGCGGGCAGAAATCAAGCTCGTATGCATCACGAAGTGAATGCAAGACAGCGTAAGCAGGCTTGCATTCTGCGCCAGCAGAATCATTATACCATGAGCGCAGAAAATCAAGCGGCCCGAAGGGACATTTGATTTGCAAGCCATGGATTACCGTATAATGCATCACGAAGTGATGGCAAGACAGCGTAAGCAGGCTTGCATTCTGCGCCAGCAGAATCATTATACCACGTTTGATGTGGGTAGGGTCTTAAATTTTTTTCAGAAAGGAAACTTTATTATGGCACAAAATCCGATTGTTACTATCACTATGAAAGGCGGGGATATAATTAAGCTGGAACTGTATCCAGACATAGCTCCCATCTCCGTGAACAACTTTATCAGTCTGATCAATAAAAAATTTTATGACGGTCTGATATTCCATCGAGTGATCAGAGGTTTTATGATTCAGGGGGGCTGCCCCGAAGGTTCTGGCGCGGGAGACCCCGGTTATCAGATTAAGGGAGAGTTTGCCCAAAACGGCGTAAAAAATAACCTGAAGCATACGGAGGGCGTTCTGTCCATGGCAAGAGGCATGCACCCTGATTCCGCAGGAAGCCAATTTTTTATCATGCATAAAAATGCCCCTCATTTAGACGGCGGCTACGCCGCATTTGGGAAAGTAACGGAAGGTATGGACGTGGTAAACCGCATAGCCGAGACGGCTACCGATTTTGAAGACAGACCGCTGGAAAATCAGGTAATGGAATCCGTCACAGTGGACACTTTCGGAGTAGAGTATCCGGAACCGGAGAAAATTTAGTTCTTATTCGCTCCGTTCACAGCAGCATAGGCAGAGATATCGCAAAATCAGCGGTTTCTCGGATGTCTGTCTCGGGTTTGTCACGCGAAAACAGCGTGACAACACCTCGCGGTGGCAGCGAGTACATCGAATAATAAGTAACCAGCCATATTACTTCCCTGAATTTCCATCTGCCGCGTTGTCGTCAATCAACGTAGCCACCGCTACGCCTCATTCCTCCGCCTTGCATATGAAAATTCATTCTGCGTCATATGGCTAGAAACTTATTTTTCGATGTACTAGTAAGCAACAGTTAAAAATCAACTTAATACTATAATAAAATACAAGCTTAATACCGCTGTTCATATTTTGTTCATAGATCATTCAAGGATTTTTTAATTGTTCCTCATTCTTTAGACATTAATTTCCCGTATACTAAGACCATAGACAACAGAGAAAACGCTAATCACAGTTAACTGTTTACAAAATAACTTTTTCATAATAAATGCCAAGGAACTTTAGTTCCTTGGCATCCTCCCTTTTCAGGGGATTTTTTATGTTTCGCCGCGTCTTAGCCTTTAGAAATATTTCATCTCAAACTCCGCAAACCGTCCGGTTACACATCCGTTCACATAGACGCCCGCCGTTGCTCCGGTAAAACGTTTTCCCTTTTTTAAACCTTCACTGCTCAGATAGGATGTATTTTCCAAAACTGCTGTCTGTCTCCAGCCGCCGTCTTGCCTAAAATACAATGTACGCTTCAAATGTTCCGTAACAATTTTAAATTCTGCTTCCGGTTCTTCCGTTTCCAGAGGAATAAATTCTTCCGTCACATAACGGTCATCCACATACTCTGCCGATAGAACTCCCAACTTTCCCTTTCTGCAGGCCAAAGCCAGCTTCAGGTAACTGTTCTCGTCATAGTAGCAGGTCAAACCGGCATCCCAGTCGCTGTCTGCAGGGCAGGAAGCCGCACCCTTATTCGCTTTCTCCGATTGTTCCGCCGGACATTTATCCACAGCCTGCCCCTTCTCTACGCATACTTTTCCACTGACTTCAAAGCAGAATTCCTCCTGAGGCTTCACCAGAATCGTGCCGTAATCCAAGGAATTCAGATCCCTTCCGTTTCCATGGAGCACTACTTCCCCGTCCTGCTTCTCGTAACTGCCTGCCGTTTCCCCGCGGACAGTCATCCACTCACTCCAAATGCCCGCAGGAGCCGTATCGTTACAATTTCCTTCGCTGTCCGCACTTCCACAGGCAAGCTCCGGCTTCCTCTGCAGCTCCGAAGGGCCTTGTAAGGAATTGACCAAAGGCCATCCGTCAGCCGTCCATGTAATGGGATCCATACCGGTTTCTCTGCCCAGAATCGCATATCCGGAAGTACTGATGCGGTTGCAGAGATAAACCATATACCAGTCGCCGTTCTGGGTTTCCACAGGCATACCGTGGCCGCTGCACTGAATCAATCTCTTGTCATCCCACTGGCGCAATATCGGATTGTAAGGGCAGGATTCATACACCCCCATCAATTCCTTGGAGCGGGCTACGGTGATGCGATGCCCCATACCGGTTCCGCCCTCTGCCATAAACAAATAGTAATAACCATCCTTATATAACAGGTGAGGGCCTTCGGAAGCCTTTTTATTCTGCCCATACCAAAGCAGCTTCGGCTCCGACAAGATTTCTCTGCCGTCCTTGCTGATTTCGAATATTCTTGCGCCACGATTGAGCAGCATATATCTCCTGCCGTCCAAATCGGTAAAAATAGAAGGGTCGATTCCCTCTTCCTCCAGAAAAACCGGTTCACAGTACGGGCCCTCCGGCCTCTCGGAAGAAGTTACCATCTGCATCCTCTGGGGCAGCCCGCCTTCGTTCAGACGGTAGGTGGCAGTAATATAAAACTTTCCTTCATTATAAGAAATATCCGGCGCCCAGTATCCTCTGCCGCCCTCCAGCCCCTTCAGTCTTGCCCAATCAGGATTGGTGACAGCATGTCCTATTACCGTCCAATGAATCAAATCCTTGGAATGGGAAATCGGAATGCAAGGGAAAAATACAAAAGAGGAATTTACCATATAATAATCCTCTCCCACCCTCACAATAGAAGGATCCGGATGCATTCCCCGGCGGATAGGGTTATGGTATAATTCCTCCGGGGAAGCTCCCAGCTTCTCTTCAAAATATGCCTGTATCTCCTTAAGCCCCAGAGAAACGGCCAAATCAAAAGGTGTCACTCCATGAAGGTTGGCTTGGCCGATGGGAGAGTCCACACGCTCCACCAGATACCGTACCAATTCAAGGTTTTTGGAAAGTACACCGTGGTGCAGCACCGTGTTTCCCTGACGGTCAATCAGATTCATATTGACAATGGCATATTCCGTGACATACTTTGCCATCTCCAAATTGCCCTGTGCCATCACTTCATGGAGCGCCCACACACCGTCCTCGGTCTCCACGTCCATCACTCTGGGATATTCCACCAAAAATTCTTTCAAAGCGTCCAAATCCTGTTTCTTGATAATCTCAAATAAATTCTTCATTTTTATTCAACCCTACTCCCATCTGTCCGCTCTTGCGGACACTCAAATCCGGAAGATTGAAAGTACAATTCATTCAATCTTCCAGTCATGCCGCCATCGGCGGCACAAACAATTTATGAACTGGTGCAAGTCCGTAAGAATCCGCTCGCGGATTCTTACAACTGCTTTAGCTGTTTGGGAAGAAGCTCTGCTCCGCAGAGCGTGAAATCACTTAGCGAGGTCTTTCCGAGCTTAGTGATTTCCTTCACACTTTCAAACATGCCGACGCAGTCGGCACAAACAATCAATACATCGGTGCAAGTCCGTAAGAATCGCGCCAGCGATTCTTACGTGTGAAAAAGCTCTGCTCCGCAGAGCGTGAAATCACTTAGCGAGGTCTTTTCGAGCTTAGTGATTTCCTTCACACTTATCACGCTGCTCTTTAGGACTCACACCTTTTACTCGTTTAAAGGCCCTCCGGAAAGACTGTACACTGTTATATCCCACCTCTTCGGCCACTTTTGTTACAATAATCGTTTTATCCTGCAGAAGTTCACATGCCTTTTCTATACGTAAAGTTTCCAGAAAATCGCCGAAGTTCCCTCCTGACTGCTCCTTAAACAATGTGGACAAATAGCTTTCGGACATACGGAACTGGCTTCCCACTCTGGCCAATCCCATATCGGACTCACAATAATGCGCCCTGATATAATCCTTAATCTCCTCCACTATCTGGCTCTTCTGTTCCTGTTTCTTTTCTACGTTATCGTTGCATGCTCTCCGGTACAGCTGCCGCAATCTCTGGAAATATTCCTGTTCGGAAATTTCGGGCTGCATCAGCACTTCGTTAATCCAAAATGCATTTTCCTGAAGCTCTTCTTTGTTCCATGCCCCCCCCAATATATCCATAAACTTCTGGTTTAGTTTAATGAACTGAGTTCGGCGCAGCTGTCTGTTCACGCAGTTTTCTGTTTCCAGCAAAGCCAGAATATCCTTGGCCTCCTGCCACTGGCCGGATCGGATACTCTCTTCCAGCTTATCCTCTGCGATGGAAGGAAAATAGTACTCGTCATGCTTTACCAATTCCGGTTTATAGGAAAGTACCGGATTTTCTCTGGTGCAATTCTCCAGCGCAATCCTCGCTTCCTCCATAGAGCGCCAGATCAATAACAGATTATTACAGGTTCCTCCGATACCGCTGGTGATTTCCACATTGCATTCTTTCATGATCCATTCTTTGGTCTGCCTTATGATGTCAAAGACATCCTCCTCCAGATTGTCAATGGCAAAAATCGCAATCTCCGAATTATAATTTCTCTTGTGGAACCAAACGTTATTTCCGCAGTTTTCACGGAGATGATTCTTCATCAGCTGTGACAATACCCTGATTTCATTCATAGTCTGCTCGTCCACCGTTATAAAATCATTTTCTGCAAACAATTGGATAAAAGCAGTCTGGTAAAATTGATTGTCAATGTCCACGCCCGCCTTCGCCGCGCCGCTTCTCAGCTGCGCTTCGGTGCTGAACTCGGCTTTCAGCAGTTCGTCAAAGAAATTCTTTTTCAGCGTAATCTTGTTCTGTTCTATCTCCTGCAGCACATCCGCATGCTGCTTCACAATATCGGACACTGCCGTACCAAGATTCGTATATCGCTCCGGCTCTTCTCCTGCCGGCGCCAGCGCATGTAATGCCTCATCTACGGGCCTGCCCTTACGAACGGCCTGAATCAGCGCCAGAACAATCCCCACCGCCGTAGCCAAAAGCATCAGGAACAACACGATATTTTTCAGGGTCGCCAGCTGTGCCAGACTTTCTTTGACAGGCAGCACAAGCACATAATACAGATCCACCTTTTCGGATTTCGCTATAATAATGCTCTGCCCGTCCTTCTCCAGATAGCTGCTTTCCAGCTCCTCAAAGGTTAATTCCGGAAATTCTTCGGCAGAATGGGAGGCCCAGAGCTGTTCACCCATATCATCAATAATCTCTACCATGTACATTTCTCTGCTTTCCAAATCATTGATGAATTCCATTTTGCGGGTAATCATATCCCCGTCGATTCGCAGAACAATCGCTCCCTGTTTCTCCCCGAACATCTGCTTGGAAAAGGGAAATACATACTCGAATCCGTCACCGTTTCTCCTGAAATCCGGACTAAGCAGTTCTGCCTCCGCCATCTCACTCCGCCACTCGTCATAGTCGATGCCCCAATTTCTCAGATAGATCCGAAAAATCTCCGGCTTATAATAGCTTCGCTCATAAAGCACCAAATCCGTGTTCTTAAGATAAATATATGCCTTTTGGGAATCCAGCAGGTCAATATCCTTATAGTTCAGATACAGTGTGAAATTATCCAAAGCATCCAGTGCAGGCAGGATGTAATTACTGTCCCCCCTTTTTTTGGATGCCATCTCAAGGATCATGCTGTCACTGGCAATCTGCAGCGCAACGCTTTCCACATCCACCAACTCGTTCTCGATAATATCCGCACTTCTCTGCAGCATATTGATATGAGTTACTTTCAGGTTATCCTCCACAATCCGGAAAGCTATCTGAAAACCGAATGTGGCAATCATCAGCGGTACTACCAGCACCATGATATACGATACTAAAAACGTAGAAATGGAATTTCTAATCAATTTTTTCATTTGGTTCTCTCATTTTCTCTCTATAAGGCTCTTGGCAGTTCACGTTTTTACACCATACTTCCAAACGGCTCGCCGTAGTTAATTCCGGAAAACAAGCGGTCAATGCGCCTGTTTTTCTCTTTTTTATACTTCCAAGCGCAGGATCTCTCCTGCTTTTACCATAATTTCTCTGCTTTGTCCTTCATACAGCACCAAAGTGTGATAATCGGAATCCGCCTTTATTTCGGCCGACACGACTTTACCGTTTTTCCAATTCATAGACAGCTCTGCGTTCCCCACAAGACGAAGCCCTCTCACGGAACCTGTCTCCCACTGTCTGGGCAGAGCGGGAAGCAATACGATTCTCTCCTTGCTGCTCTGCACCAGCATCCGGCACATAGCGGCGCAGATTCCGAAATTCCCGTCTATCTGGAAGGGCGGATGTCTGTCAAAGAGATTGGGATAAGTGGAAAGCTCCAGCATCTTCTCTATGCTCTCGTAAGCCTTTTCCCTGTCCCAGAGGCTTGCATAGTGATTGGTTATCCACGCTCTGCTCCAACCGGTATGTCCGCCGCCGTTGGACAGCCTCCGCTCCAAGGTCTTCTTCGCGGCCTCCGCCAGCTCCGGCGTTCCGTCTACGGTGATCTGTCCGGAAGGATACAAACCGTACAGATGAGAAATGTGACGGTGTCCCAAATCCACTTCCTCATAATCCTTCATCCATTCCATGATGGTACCCGTTCCGGGGCTGATCCGGGTGGGCATCAGCCTGCTCTCACATTCGGCAATCTGCCGCATCAGCTGAGCGATATCTTCCACGTCGGCAATATCACAACCCTCCGGAACCTCTTCTCCCAATGCTTCCCACGCTTCCATGCAGCCGGTGAAAAGTTCTCTGAGAATCTGGTTGTCCATGGTTGCTCCTACACAGCACGCCCCCACCTCTCCGTTGGGCAGGCGGTAACTGTTTTCCGGAGATACGGAAGGATTTGTGACCAGATACCCGTCCGTTTCCGTCAGGAAATCCACAAAAAACAACGCCGATTCCGCCATAACGGGAAAAGCCCTCTTCAGAAAGTCTATGTCCTGTGTATACTGATAATGCATCCAGAGATGAGTGCTCAGCCACGCGCCCCCCAGAGTCCAGTAAGTGCCGGGATACCAAACATCCTGAGGCGCTGTATCTCCATGGATGTCCGTATTGTGATGCGCTGTAAAGCCCCTGCATCCGTACATTTCTCTGGCTGTCCTTCTGCCGTTTTTTCGCACCTTATCCAGCAATTCGAACAAAGGCAGATGGCATTCCGACAAATTACAGCTTTCCACATGCCAATAATTCATTTCCGTATTGATATTAATTGTATACTTACTGTCCCAAGGCGGGAAAAAATCTTTATTCCATAGTCCTTGGAGGGTGGAAGGCAGTCCGCCTTTCCTGCTGCAGGCAATGGTCAGATACCTTCCAAAGTCAAACAACAGCTTTGTCAAACCCACATCCGCTTTCCCTTGTGCTGCCTGCTGCAGGCGGACGTCCGTGGGCAGGTTGTTGGATTCCGCAGCTCCTTCTATATCAAAAGCAAAACGGTGGTATAAGGCACTATAATCCTTTACATGTTCTTCCAACCGTTGGGCAAAGGAAATTCCGACCGCCTTGTCAAAGCGTTCTTGCAGCTTTTCCGTCAAAAGCGCCTGAAGAGCCTGCTGGTATCCGTATTCCTCCTGCTCTCTTGCCGACAAGCCTTGGGGCAGACTTAAAAGTTTTCTATCCTTTCGGAGGTATTTGTCCACATAAGCGTCCTTTTCTTCTGCGCTGTAGTGGTATGTAGTATCCGCAGCGAAGCAAAGCGTCACTTCTTTGGCGCCCTCCACTTGAAGGCATTCTCCTATGGTCTTTACCTTTCCGCCCACTGCTTCCGCGCGGAGCGCCATTGCAAATTCATATCCGCCCCTTCCCAGATTGCCGTAAAGCATAATGGCATTGTCACCTAACTTTTTCACTCCGTCAAAGCATTTTCCCCGGCGGAGCCTTGCCAAAAAGTCAACCGTGCCTTCCCCTTCTGCGGAAAATCTCATGAAAATGCAGTCTGCCGGATGGGAAGCAAAATATTCTCTCTTATATAAAGTGTTACCGCTGCGAAAACGGCATTCCGCCACAGCGGTGTCCAGAGAAAGGCTGCGTTCATATTCCGTCATGCCCTCACAGAGAACCATATTTCCTATTTTACCGCTCTTTCTCTCTCTGGCATTCGGCATATTATCGAAAAAGAACTGTACCTCTCCCAATGTCTGGTAAGAATGCATGCTGTCCGGACAGCCCGACAGAGCCGCTTCCATCAGTTTCTCCGCCTTACTTATGCTGCCTTCTTCCAAATATTTTCTGATCCGGGGAAGAGTTTCCTTTGCATCAGGGTTCAACCGGTCAACGCATCCGCCATACCACATGCTCTCTTCATTGACCTGAAGCAGCTCCCTGTCCGTTCCCCCATATACCATCGCCCCCACTCTTCCGTTTCCGAGGGGAAGCGCCTCCTCCCACTCTGCCGCGGGCTTTTGATACCACAATTTACTCATATTAAAATTTACCTCATTTTTAACCATGTTTGCTGCCAGTTTCGGGCAGAGACCCGTAAAACCTTTGGTTTTACGGGTTCGCTTCGCTCGTCAAATGGCCATATAGACATCTGCTCGAGCAAGCTCGGCAGATGTCTATACAGCCACTTGACTCTGCCCTTTGCGGATATTATACCATGATTTTACTAATTTTGGATACAGGAAATTCCCTGTGGCATAAACCACAGGGAACTCCTGAAAATATTTATAAGCATTTTAAAGCTTAGGAGGCTTATTTACCATTCAGTTCGTCAAGAACCTTCTGTACGTTCAGCTCGGTAGCAACTTCTTCATAAGCTGCAACACCCTGCTCAACGGTCATTTCGCCCATAACTACCTTAGCAAGGATATCTGCCTTCTCCAGCTCCAGATCGGATGTGATCATGTTCAGAGTCTCGGATACGGGAGTAATAGGTGTCTGTACTGCAACTGCATCGGTAATTGCAAGGGAATTTACAACTGCGTCAGCCTGTGCAACCTTTTTGTCGGTCAGCTCCATAGGAGTGAGGGACAACCAAGGGGTAATCCATACGCTGGTGGTAACTGCACTAGGGTCAGCCAAGTTGGGAAGAGGCTTAACATTGTCGCCGTCCTGCTCCCAGTGAACGCCTTCAACACCACTCTGGAACAACAGCTGGCCTTCGCCGCCGTCATGCATGTACTCGAAGAAGTATTTGAAGATCTGCTCTGCCTTCTCATCGCTTACTTCAGAGGAGATACACAGACCGCTCAATGTTGCAAAGGAATAGGTTGCACCGCTGATAGGCTCAATTGCAAGTGCGATAGCGCCTTCATTGTTTGCTACCAATCTTTCCTGAAGAGTACCGCCCCACTTACCGGACCAGTAGTTAAATACGCCAACCTTACCTTCATACCATGCGTCACGGCAGGTAGAGGTGGTATTGGTGATGATTTCCATATCAAGCAGGCCTTCCTTGTAAGCGTCCTGCATTCTCTGCATTGCATCTGCCATATTGGGCTGTGCAAAACCGTCTTTCCACTCACCGTTCTCTCTATAGAAGCCGTACTGTGCTCCCTGATAGAACTCAGGCAGGTTCTGAGGGCTCTTTACGCCGGGTGCGGTCAAACCGATCTCACACTCGGGAATCTCAGCCTTAAAGCGACGGATCATCTCAAGGAACTCATCATAAGTCTTGGGTACTTCCATGTTCAGACGCTCCAGCCAGTCGCCACGTACATAAGTACATGCTGCGGAAGGAACTTCCTTGGGTACTGCATAAACCTTGCCGTCGATAGCGATTGCATCCCAGATTTCGGGATCAACCTTATCCCAAAGACCGGAAGACTTCAACATAGGAGTCAAATCCTTGATTGCTCCCTGAGAAGCATACAGTGCAAGGTTAGCACCGTTCAAGTCGAATACTTCGGGAACTTCATGGGAAGCAAATGCCAGCTTCAGCTTGTCATAGTACTCGTTGTTAGGAATAAACTGATGATCCAGATGAATGCCGGTAAATTTCTCAAACTCAGCAAACCACTGCTCGGCACCATTCTCTTCATTCAAACCGTCATGGGTCCACCATGAAATAGATTCCGGCTTCTCAATCTCCTTGGGAGCTTCACTGCTTGCTGCTGCACTGCTGCCTGCCGCATCAGAGCTGGCTGCACTGCTGCTTGCTGCAGGTGCGTCAGAGCTGGGTGCCGCACTGCTGCTTGCTGCGGGTGCTTCATCGCCACAGCCAACAACCGTCATTGCCATAGCAGATGCCAGAGCAACCGCTACCAGTTTCTTGGTCACATTTTTTTTCATATTAATCCTCCTTTAATTTATATCTTAACCCTTGACAGCACCGACTGTTACACCTTTCGTAAAGTACTTCTGTACAAAGGGATAGATAATGAGAAATGGAAATACTACTACTACTACTACCGCACTCTTCAGCATATCGTCGGAAGCCGAAATCGCCGTTCCCGACAGTGCGTCCTGAAGAATCAATTCTCTAACCTTTACCTGGAAATTCATCTTTGTGTTGTCCTGCATATACAAAATGAAAGGCATGTACTCATTCCATGTTCCTACGGCGATGAACAATCCCACGGATGCCAGTGCCGGTTTGGAGAGAGGAAGTACAATCTTCCAGAAGGTTCTCAAAGGAGTACAGCCGTCCAGCTCTGCCGCTTCGTAAAGGGTGCTGGGGATACTCTCGAAAAAGCTTCGCATCAATACGATATTATAGGTACTTACACCTGCGGGAAGAATGATAACAAGCAAATTGTTCATCAATCCCAGCCTTTGGATGTTCAAGTAAGCGGGAATCATACCGCCGCTGAACAACATGGTAAACATAATATATCCGATCATCAGCTTCCTGCCGGGGATCTCCTGCTGCAGAATAACATACGCCGCCAAAGTCGTCATCAGCAAACCTACTGCCGTTGCGCCTATGGTAGTATACACAGACACGAAGAAAGGCAAGTATAACGATTTCTTAGACAAAATAGTCTGGTAAGCATAAAAGCTGATCTGCTTCGGCCAAAGTCTGATACCTACCGAAGTAGGATCCAATGAATCCACGATAACCTTCCACAGGGGAATAACCATAATCAGCATCAGGAAGCACAGGAATATAACATTACATATAACAAAGATAGTTCTTCCGCGTCTGCCCTTTTTAAAGGACAATTTTTCCGTCATCATCCTAAGATTCCCTCCCCCTTGATCTTCTTATTCAGCTTGTTTGCTATGGTAATCAAAATTACGGAGATTACCGATTTAAACAAACCGGAGGCCGTAGACACACCATAGTTTGCGCTTACAATACCCATTCGGTATACATATGTTCCGATAACATCGGAGGACTTAATAACACTGTCGTTCTGCAATACGAATACGGAGTCGAACAAGTTCAGAACCTTTGCCAGATTCAGGATAAACACTGTCAAAATCGTAATGCTGATTGCAGGGATGGAGACATATTTTACTCTCTGCCAGTGAGTTGCACCGTCGATTGCCGCCGCCTCGTACATCTCCTGATCTACACCGGCCAGCGCGGCTATGTAAATAATGGTTCCCCAACCTGTCTCCTTCCAGAGATTTAATAGGTAGAATACTACTCTCCACCAGCTGTCACTAGCCAAGAAGTAAATGGGTTCATGCCCGAAAGCAGTGATAATGGCATTTACCATACCGGACTGGGGTGACAGGAACAATGTAAAGATAGATGCTACAACAACCCATGAAATAAAGTGGGGTATGTAAACGATGGTCTGTGTCACCTTACGGAATGCGACACTCTTGATTTCATCAATCAATAATGCCAGACCGACACTGAACACCATACCTAGCACCAGCTTAATTGTACTGAGCTCGATTGTATTCCGGAATGCTCTCCAGAATCTCGCACTGCGAAAGAGGTATCCAAAATTTTCGAACCCTACCCATGTAGGCTCTTTAAACGGTGTGTAGTCATAAAAAGCAAACTTAATACCGTATATAGGGAAATAATGGAATACCAGCAATGAAAGAAATACCGGCAGGAACATGAGATAGAACCATCTATAATGATAGATGTCTACCATTTTTTGTTTAAAGTTTTTCTTAGGTGGTACATATTTAGTTGTTTTTTCTTTACTAGACTTCATGTGCAACCTGACCTCCTTCTGGCATTTACGATACCATTCTCAAGGCAGGTGCAACAAGGTACAATTCTTCTATCAAAAGTATTGGTTCATAAAATTTTAAGAAGGAACCATTTTTCAAAATCCGGGGTACAATATTTCAAAGCTGTGTATTTTCAAGGGATTTTTATATGTTTTTTAGAAATTATTAATAAAGTTAAGACAAAAATAAGAGAAAAGTGCGATAGATTTTATCTGCGTCACGAGGCCGGAACGGAACGAACCAAAACAGATCCGTCCGGCACACGGCGCATATGCATTTTTACTTCAAATGTTCATTTATGTATATACTGACTCTGTTTTGGATAACGGATGCTACTTCGGCGGCGTCCTTTCCTTTCTCAAAATAGGCTCCGGCTTCTTCCATAATAATCTCCATGATACCGGAGTCATTGCCGTAACTGCGATACGTATTTTCCACGAGAGCCCGGTAAGTTTCCGCATCCTCCTCCGTAATACAGGATAATTCCACCGACGCTTCCCCCTCTGCCACCACCGTGTACCTTCCCGTCTCTTGCTTTATGCCGTCCACCAACCGGTATTCCGGAGTAAGCGCTTCTTGAATCCTTTCTTCGGATACCGATCTCAGCAGCGGAATTCCTGTCGTTTCTCTCTGTGCATCCACGGTGAGATAGGTTTTAATAAACTCCCATGCTCCTTCCTGATTACCACTGTTCCGGCATATGGAAAAGCATTCCCCATAAGGTCTGGCCACTCCCCCGCCTAAGTCCTTCTCCCCGTCTGCCACGGGATAACCCGGCCAGAGAATATCTTCGTCGCCAAATTGTATCCTTTGCCCCGCCACGTTCCAAGGCGAGGCCATAATCACCGGCTCCCAGAACACCTTTCCGCTCCGCAATGTCTCATGATAAGAAAAGTCGGGTGCAAGCACAAGCTGATCGGGAAAGGTATCGGACCATTCCAGCAGTTCCACGAACGCCGGAGTGTCAAAGCAGCATTCTCCGCTGTTCCAATCCACAAAATTCTCCAAGCATCCGCTGCATACAGTGAAAAACGCAAGCTCTTTTGAATGGTTCAGCGTGAGCCATTCCGCATGAGGACTGTGGGCAAATGCCTGAATCATCTCTCCCATTTCCCAGCTTTCCGTAACGCCTCTCCCCACTCCTATTTCTTCGGCTTTTCCGCATACCGTTTCCACGGAAAAGCTGGTGGGAAGTGTATATAATTTTCCGTCCGTCTCAAAGGCCTGCAGAATATTTTCATAGTAATCGCTCCTTCGGAAGTCCTCATCCGCCTCCATAAAGTCATACAGGTTCTCCATAAGCTTTTCCGAAGCGATAAGAGGAGAGTAGAAAGCCCCATCCCAAATCACCAAATCCGGTCCCTTACCTGACAAAATGTCCAGCGTGAGCCGTGTCTGCAAATCTTCGTTACTCCCGCCGGCTTCCTCCTGCTCATATTCTTTTATCTCAACAAAATAAGTCCGGCTCTTCTCGTTAAAAGCGTTAATTCTTTCCAAAGTGCTTCTGCTTGGCCACGTGACCACTGCCGTCAACACCTTGCGGCCGTTAGGGCCGACAGAATTTCCCCCTTCATCGGCACTGCCCTGCCCTCTCTCGTCGGCCTCCGCCCCACAGCCTGCCAGTAATAGACAGACAAAATGCAATACCAAAAAAATACATAGACTCTTATATCCTATCTTTTTACTCATGCTGCCCCCCCTTACCAGAAAATAAGTCCTGCTCTTTACCATTCCACAGGTATATAGCGGAATACATAGTTTTCGTCTTCATAGCTCATTACGCACACTCTGCCGTCCCACAGAAATCCCATAGCCAAGATATCCTGTCCGTTGCCGACAATGTTTTCTATTGTCAATACCTGTCTCAGTTCCGTGCCGTCATAACTCCAGACGCCCTCCCCTTTGTTAGCCAGCAGCAGCTCCGTATTGACACCTGCCTGAAGCACGCTGAAAGTAGGACGCATAGCATTTTCCGGCAGATTTGCACACTTCTCAATGCTGCCCTTTTCAATATCAATCACTCCCAAAATATCATCTCCGCTTACATTGAACACACCGTACAAAGCTCCGGAGCGGCCCATACCGATACCAATGATTTCTCCGCTAAAGTTCAGGCTTCCCACAGACTGCCGTCCAAGGTCAATCACCATAATTTTCTCGCTGGACGCAAAATAATAATTTCCTTGCCGGTCTACTGCCATCCAATCGGGAATGGTAATTCCGCCTTTCACGCTTTCCGTTATATCAATAGTCTGTTCCGGTTCCCCGTTTCTGCCCACCACCCAGATTTCTGTTCTTCTGTCGGCCAGAGCATCATCCGTTTTCTGAGAAAACAGCAAATGCCACCTTCCTTGACTGTCTATACATGCCCTATATGCAAACATATCCTTGGGAATCTCCAGTGCAAACTGCTGCACCGTATCCTCCTCTATTCCGATTCTGCCCGCAAAATAGGACTCCTCCGCCGGATGATCCCCGTTAAACTCTCCCAAAAAGCCCGTGGTATAGATACTGTCCCCGCCTATGGCCTTGCAAGAGCTCATAAAAGAGGTTCCCTGATACATTACGACGGCTTCATTGAAATTGATTTCCGGCCGCGTCACCGGGCTGTTTTCCGAATTGTCCGCAGCCGGCGGATTCGCCCCTTCATTGAAGCTTCCTGCTCCGTTCAAATCCTGTGTCCCCACCCATTCCCCGGTTCCCATAACATTGATATCCACTCCGCCTGACATAAACACCCTCATATCTTCCACTTTTGCAATGTCTGCTTCCGGATCCCCGCATCCTCCGAAAAACAACATTACAAACACCAGCACCAAAAGCACCACCTGTATTCTCTTTATTTTTGTCATTGTCGATTCTGTCATATGTAATTCCCCCGCTTCTGTTTTTGGCTCCTGCCTCTGTAGTTCACAGTATAAGCATGCTTTTTCCGAACTGCAATAGGGTTCATAAATCCTTAAACCCTTTCACCGCAGTTTTAAATCATTCTTCAAAAGGCTTAACATTTTATTCCGGAATCTTCATAAAAACTTCATAATTCATAAAGTTTTATTTATTTTTGTTCGTATTCTGACAATCACACAAAATAGAATGGGAAAGGACGCGAACAAATCGGGGAAATGCTTTTTCAAACTCTTTTTGAAAGGTATCACCGCGGCAGGCGGTGCTTGTAATAACGACAAAAGCTGTCGAAACCGATCTACCGGTTCGACAGCTTTAAAATTATTTCCTTTTACATTATTTCTTTTTATATTATGGTAAATATTCGTAACGCTTCTATTTCCCAAAGCACTTATCAGTCTGCCATTCCTACGGATCCGAACAATTCCATCTTCTCCTTTACGGTAGCCTTGATTGCTTCGGCGCCGGGAGCCAGCAGCTTACGGGGATCAAATCCTTTGCCCTCCTGATCTTTTCCTGCTTCGATATATTTGCGGGTAGCTGCAGCAAAGGAAAGCTGGCACTCGGTATTTACATTAATCTTTGCTACGCCAAGGTTGATTGCCTTCTGAATCATATCGGCAGGAATGCCTGTACCGCCGTGAAGCACCAGAGGAAGCTCCCCTGTCAGCTGCTGTACGGCATCCAGTGTCTCAAAGCTCAATCCCTGCCAGTTTTCAGGATATTTTCCATGAATGTTGCCGATGCCTGCAGCAAGGAAATCAACGCCCAAATCCGCAATTGCCTTACATTCCTTGGGATCGGCACACTCGCCCATACCTACGACTCCGTCTTCCTCACCGCCGATGGAACCGACTTCCGCCTCAATGGACATTCCTTTACCGTGGGCCGCTTTTACCAGCTCGGTGGTTTTAGCCACATTCTCATCAATAGGATAATGGGAACCGTCAAACATTATGGAAGAGAAACCTGCCTCAATACATTTATAGCAGCCCTCAAAAGAGCCATGATCCAAATGCAGCGCTACGGGAACATCAATGTCCAGATCCTTCAGCAGACCGTTAACCATGCCTACCACGGCATGATAACCGCCCATGTACTTGCCTGCACCCTCGGACACACCGAGAATTACGGGGGATCTGCACTCTTTTGCAGTGAGCAGAATGGACTTTGTCCACTCCAGATTGTTAATATTGAACTGACCAACGGCATAATGGCCAGCCTTCGCTTTCTTCAGCATTTCTGTTGCAGAAACTAACATAGTACTTACCTCCACTTTCTTATTTTTATATTGGAATATTATAACATTTTTGTCCGGTTACTTCATTCCCACGCAGTGGGCTCGATTGCGCTTCGCTCCATCTCCCTCACGAGCCTTTCTCCTTTTTCCGCACTGCTTTGTGCTTGCGTGAACATTGTATCATATTTGGTGTAAAAATGGAATAGTTACTTTACTCTGATCTCTATTGCTTTGCAGAGATTTTTGATTCGGACGTTTTTGTGGGTGCCGCCGTTTTCTCCGTCCAAGGTCCATGGCAAGGGCTCGGCCGATTCCAGCTCCAGCTCCGCTGTGCGGAAGCAGTACATGGACTTCGTGTCAATATCACGGTTCAATAAAGAAAGTATGATATTGTTTAATTCCACCGGGTTCTTGGGCTTTTTTATCAAGGTGACTTCAAAGACGCCGTCGTCCAGCTTCACATTTTTGCCGGTAATATTTTTAAAGCCCCCCACGGAAACGGAGTTAGTGACCATGCCAAAGATAAAGTCATCCGTAATCACCTTATCCTCATAGGCAACCCTCATGGGATAGGATTTAATGGCGGGAAGGCGTTTCATTCCTTCCAGCACATAGGCCATATGCCCCAGCACATTTTTCATATCCTGTCCTGTCTCGTAGGATACATCGGTAAACAGTCCGAATGCCGCGATGTAGACAAACACATCCTCATTAAAAGCGCCCATATCACAGGGAAAATTTTTCCCTTCCACTATTGTCTGCGCGGCTTTTACCATATTTTTCGGAAGCCCCAGACTTCCTCCGAAATCATTGGTACTTCCGGCGGGGATATATCCGATGGGCGTACAGAAACCGCTCTGGATCATACCCGTCACCGTCTCATCCAGAGTCCCGTCTCCGCCGCTGCATACTACCAGACTATAATCCTCCGACCTCTCCGCCACAACCTTACGGGCATCTCCCCGCTTCTGTGTGGGAAAGACCGTCAGTTCATAGCCTTCTCCGGCAAACACATTCAGAATGTCCGCAAGCTTCGTGCGGATCTGCGCCTTTCCTGCTTTGGGATTATATATAAATAACAGTTTTTTATCCATATTTATACTCCATGTCCGCTCTGGCGGACTCAAAATCAATAGTTGAAAGCGCTTTTCTTTCAACCTTATACCCATCTGCGCGCTGCGGCGCGCACTCAAATCAATAGTTGAATACGCATTTTTATTCAACCTTATACCCATCTGCGCGCTGCGGCGCGCACCCAGATCAATCGTTGAATACGCATTTTTATTCAACATGCCGTCATACCGCTTTGCGGCAGAAAGAAGCAGCGAGCCGCCCTTTCTGCGGCAAAGCTCCGCTGTCTATGCTAAAAAAGGCAGAAACAACGGATATCCCTCCCATTGTCCTGCCCTGTTTTCCGATCCTTTATTTACCGCAGACTGCTTTGCCCGTTAAA
This sequence comes from uncultured Acetatifactor sp., assembly GCA_910589655.1. Classification (GTDB taxonomy): domain Bacteria; phylum Bacillota; class Clostridia; order Lachnospirales; family Lachnospiraceae; genus Acetatifactor. Next base: position 54,196 of record CAJUTJ010000015.1, read on the forward strand.
AAGCTCTCGATTCCTTCCACTGCAGCCTGCTCGTCCTCACCGTCTGCGGACACTTCCAAATCCTCTCCGGTATCCAGTCCCAGACTCATCATTCCCATAATGCTCTTAGCATTGACTTTCCTGCCTTCAAACATAATATAGATGGTACTGTCATACTTGCTGGCTTCTTGTACCAAATGTGCTATGGGTCTTGCATCAAGACCGTTTTCCAGTTTGACTTGGATATTTCTCTTTGTCATACTAACCTCCATTCCGCTTTAGCGGCTCAAATAGATATGAAAAACGCTGTCTTTCGCGTTTTTCCTGTGTGAAACTTAATACTTCTTAGGCAGTGTCTTTTGCTGCCTTAGAAGTATTTTTCACACTTCCAAACATGCCGCCATTGGCGGCACAAACAATTTATGAATTGGTGCAAGTCTGGAAGAACGCTGCTCTTGCGTTCTTCCGTGTGAAGAAGCTCTGCTTGCAGAGCGTGAAATCACTTAGCGAGGTCTTTTCGAGCTTAGTGATTTCCTTCACACTTTGCGTCTGTCCAATGCAACGCTACATATAATCAACCGGTTTAAACAATTATCTTAAACTTTCGGCAAGCTCACCGAGCTTGCGCAATCTATGATTGACGCCGGACTTTCCCACCGGCGGAGTCAAATATCCACCCAATTCTTTTAAAGGAGCATCCGGATACTCCAGCCTCGCTTCCGCCATTTCACGCAGTGTCTCAGGCAGTTTTTCGAATCCGTAATGCTTCCTGATATATTCGATGTCTTCTATCTGTCTGGCGGATGCGTTGACGGTCTTTGATATATTTGCCGTCTCGCAATTCACCCGTCTGTTCACGGAATTCCGCATTTCTTTCAGAATCCTCATATTTTCCAGATTCATGAGAGATACCGGCGCTTCGCAGACATTCAGCAAATCTACAATGGCCGACCCTTCTTTCAGGTAAACCACATAATACTTTTTCCGGAGAACAATCTTTGCCTCTATGCCAAACTCCCGTATAACCTCCCGAAGCTGTACCGCCTTTTTTTCATTTGCGCATACAAATTCAAGGTGATACCCCTTCTGAGGGTCGCTTATGGATCCGGCGCTTAAAAACGCCCCCCTTAAAAAAGCTCTTTTGCAGCAGCTGTTCTTTATTGTCAACGGATTGACGGGCTCTTCCGTTCCCCCCGCCTTCCGTATAATATCCTGTACTTCCTGAGCCGTCAGGCAAATACCAGCTTCTATATTAAACAATTTTTTTAATAATGTAAAGCCTTTTTTAATTAATGCTTCATTTTCCGTCTGAAAGCCAATGGTATAGCCTCCCTCTTTGTCCCGCCCGAACTGCCCGCAGAAGCTCACCACCGCTGCGAGCTCCGCCAGCTGGCAATGCCTCGCGGAACTGATATGCTTCGCCAGCTCTTCTTTAACCTCTCCTGAAAACGACATTCTTAAGTCCCCTGATTCGTAATATCTCTGTGGTACAGCTTCATACCGTACTTACCCTTATCCTTCATACGCTTGTACAATTCATTGGCCAAAGTAACGCTCCTGTGCTTTCCGCCGGTACAGCCGATTGCCACCACCAGCTGATATTTTCCCTCTTTGACGTAATTGGGTATGAGAAAATGGATCATGTCCACCAGCTTTTCCATAAACATTCCCGCTTCCGGAAAGCTCATCACATAATTCTGAACATCCTGATCATTTCCTGTCATTTTCTTAAGCTCGTCAATGTAAAATGGATTCGGGAGAAAACGGACGTCAAATACAAGATCCGCGTCCGCAGGAATGCCGTGCTTGAAGCCAAAGGACATTACCGTTACCATGAGACTATTATATTCTTCATTTTTAAGAAAAATGCGGTCAAGTTCTTCTTTTAGCTCTCTGGTGAGCAGTTTGGAGGTATCGAGAACATATTCCGCATTTTTCCGAATGTTCTCCAGTACCTTCCGTTCTTTTCTGACGCCCTCCTCCACTCTGCCGCCCACGGCAAGGGGATGAACACGTCTGGTTTCCTTATACCGCTTAATAAGCGAAATATCGTTCGCATCCATAAACAGGATCTCGAAATTATATCCCTTTATCCGGAGATCATTCAGTATTTTGGTAGTCTCCTCAAAAGACTGATCCGCACGGACATCCAGCCCCAAAGCCACCTTACAGATTTCGCTGTTGGGAACGGATATCAGCTCCACGAATTTTTCAATGAGGGATACGGGAAGATTATCCACACAGTAAAAGCCCGCATCCTCCAGCATCTTCAAAGCGGTGCTCTTCCCGCCTCCGCTCATTCCCGTTACTATCACAAATCTCATCCGACGCTTTCTCCTTCAACGTAACTTTACAGTCAATCCCCGTCCGCCAATTACGGCGCGGTTTCCCGCCGTTTCCCTATGGCTGCCTGACTGTACTGTCATCCTAAAAATATTACTTCCGGTTCCAAATCCACCCGGAACCGCTCTTTCACCTGTGCCTGCACCTCTTCTATCACATCCCTGACGTCTTCCGCGGTGGCATTTCCCGTGTTAATAATAAATCCGCAATGCTTATCGGATACTCTGGCGCCCCCGATCTGAAAGCCTCTCATGCCTGCTTCCATAATCAATTGTCCCGCATAATGTCCTTCCGGCCGCTTAAAGGTACTTCCTGCGCTGGGGTATTCAAGAGGCTGTTTTTCCCGTCTCTTCAACGTCAGTTCTTCCATTTTGGCATGAATTTCTTCCTTGTTTCCCTCTGCAAGCTGCATAGTGACCTCTGTCACGGTAAAGGGATGATTCTTAATGGTGCTGTAACGATAGCCGAATTCCATGGTATCATTATCCAGCTCCATAACCTCCCCGTTTTTATTGATGACTCTCACCAAGGTCACTATCTGGCTCATCTCTCCGCCGTAGGCTCCGGCGTTCATCACCACGCCGCCGCCCAGTGTGCCGGGAATGCCGGAGGCAAATTCCAGTCCCGTGAGGCCGTGCTCATATGCCGTCTTCGACACCTGAGACAGCAGCGCTCCCGCCTGAGCCACAATCCTGCCGCCCTCCACCCGGATTCGGTTCATCTTCGAACCAATCTGTATTATGATTCCCCGATACCCTCTGTCACTGACCAGTAAATTACTTCCATTTCCCAAGATGAAAAAGGGTTCTTCCACCAGATTCAGATATCTTTGAATCTTCTGCAGCTGCTCTTCGTTTTCCAACTGCAAAAAGCAATCAGCAGGTCCACCGATCCGAAAAGTGGTGTGACCTGCCATCTCCTCCTGTAAAAAAATGTTTTCTTCGGGAACATATCCCTTCAAAGCCTCAACTACTGCTGCACTGATCATTCTGTCTACTTCCTTTTTCGTTTTAGCGCAATACCAATCCTGCCGCTCCGTAAATTCCCGCATCATTTCCCAGCTTTGCAAGTGCAAATTTGGCATTTCTGCACGCGGAAAATGCATACTTTTGAAATTCCGGTTCCACAAAGGTAAGTAAAATTTCCCCTGCTTTTGATACTCCGCCGCCTATTACAAATATTTCCGGATTGACTACATTTGCCACATTCGCCAATCCTTTCCCCAGATACATTCCAAACTCTTCCGCAATCTCTATTGCCACCCGGTCTCCGGCCTTTACCGCATCAAATACCGTTTTGGCGGATATGCTGCCTTCCCGCAGAACACTGGGGGCATCGTCCTTGGCCAGACGTCTCTTTGCCAGACGGGCAATACCGGTGGCGGAAGCATACTGCTCCAGACATCCCTTATTCTTACAGCCGCAGCTCTCCGTCTCCTCATCATTAATGTGGATATGTCCGATTTCTCCGCCGCCCCCCGCAGCGCCGGTCAAAATACGGCCGTCCGTGATAATCCCGCCGCCCACGCCGGTTCCCAGCGTCACGGCAACCATATTGTCATAGCCTTTGCCGCCCCCCTGCCACATCTCGCCGAAAGCCGCGGCATTGGCATCGTTTACGGCCTTTACCGGTACATCAATATATGCGCTCAATGCTCTGGGTATGTTAAAAGGCTTCCATCCAAGGTTCACGGCTCCGCCCACTATGGTTCCCTCGCTGTTTACCGCTCCGGGAGCGCCGACGCCGATTCCCATGATATCTTCCTTTTCAATCCCCTTTTCTTTCATTTTATCCAAAAGGCTCTGTGCCACATCGGGTAAAATGGACGTCCCTTCATTATCCTTCACCGTGGGAATCTCCCACTTATCCAGCACACAGCCCTCCTTGTCAAACAGACCGATCTTAACCGTAGTGCCTCCGATATCCACTCCAAATGCATAATTCCCCATCACTCGTCATCCTCATCTTCATCACGCTTTTTTGCCAGAGATCTCTGTACGCGGGTGTACAGCTCCTGCGCCGCATTATATCCCATTTTCTTCTGGCGGTGGTTTACCGCAGCCGTCTCACAGATCACGGCAAGATTCCGTCCGGGACGAATCGGTATATTATGGCAGATAATCTTGTTTCCCAAATATTCCGTGTAATTTTCCTCAAGCCCCAGTCTGTCGTACTCCTTATCCTTATCCCACTCCTCCAGCCGGATCACCAGATCAATGCTGGCGGTGTCCTTCACGGAGGAAGCGCCGTACAGAGCTTTCACGTCTACAATGCCGATGCCTCTGAGTTCAATGAGATGCTTGGTCACATCGGGCGCCGAACCGATCAGTGTCTCGTCGCTTACCTTGCGGAGCTCTACCACGTCATCCGTCACCAGACGATGGCCGCGCTTAATCAGCTCCAGAGCCGCCTCGGACTTACCTATACCGCTCTCGCCGGTAATTAACACGCCCTCACCGTAGACGTCCACCAGCACACCGTGTACGGAAATACAGGGCGCCAGCTTTACATTCAGCCACCGGATGGCCTCCGCCATAAATTCCGATGTGGCTTTCTTGGTAGAAAAAACAGGAATCTTATGTGCCAAAGCAGTGTTAAGAAAAATAGCGCAAGGCTTTAATTCCCGGCAAAATACGAAAGCCGGAATATCGTATTCCATCAGTTCGTCAAAAATTTCCTGTTGACGCTGCTCCGGCAGACTGTCCATATAAGTATATTCTACAAATCCTATCACCTGAAGCCGGGTAGCGTCAAAATGCTCGAAAAATCCGGTCATCTGTAATGCGGGGCGGTTTACATCCGATTGTGTGACACGGATACCCCTGATCTCAATATCGGGAGTCAGGTTCTCCAGCTCCATCTTCTCCACAACCCTTTTCAAAGCTACACTTTCCATATCTGCCTCACTTCCGCGCTGACAGGCTCCCAAACATGCCGTTTCAGCGGCGCCGTCCAGCGCTCCGTTGTTATCTCCCTTGATTGTAACACATAGGCTTGTTCCTGTGAAGAAGTGAATTTCTTAAAAGCTGTTTTTCCGAAAGAAACCATAAATTTCCTCCGCCGCCCGCACATTCAGCTCCGGAATGGACGACAGCTCCTCCACGGATGCCGCTTTGATCTCATCAATGGATTTAAAGCGGCGCATCAAAGCCTTTCTCCTCGCAGGTCCCACCCCCGGAATATCGTCCAGCACGGACTTGACTTGTGCCTTGTTCCTCAGGGAACGATGATATTCGATGGCAAAACGGTGCGCTTCATCCTGAACTCTGGTAATCAGCTTGAACCCCTCCGAATGTGTATCAATGGGCAGTTCGATATTGTTAAAATACAAGCCTCTGGTGCGGTGGTTATCATCCTTCACCATGCCGCATACGGGAATGTTGATACGCAGCTCATCCAATACGGACAGCGCGATATTTACCTGTCCTCTGCCGCCGTCCATCATCAGCAGATCAGGAAATTTGGTAAAACTGCCATATTCCTGATCCAGATCCTTCTCCTCCAGCTCCTTGCTTTCCTCTATCCCATGGCGGAAACGTCTCGTCAGCACCTCACGCATACAGGCATAGTCGTCAGGGCCGGACACGGTTTTAATCCGGAATTTCCGATAGTCGCTGGGCTTGGGCTTCCCTTTCTCAAAGACAATCATAGAGCCCACATTTTCAAACCCGTTGATATTGGAGATATCGAAGGCTTCCATACGTTCAATATGACGCAGCCCCAAGATCTCCGCAATCTCTTTTACCGCACCGATGGTTCTGCCTTCTTCGCGCTTTAATCTCTCCCTGTCCTGTTCCAAAATATGCTTTGCATTCTGTGCCGCAAGCTCCACCAGCTTCTCCTTGGAACCGATCTTCGGCACACGGATATAGACTCTGCCCCCTTTGCGCTCCGTCAGCCATTTCTCTATCAAAGGACTGTCTTCAATCTCATACTGGAGCATCAGTTCTCTGGGAATAAAAGGGGTTCCGGCATAAAACTGTTTGACAAAATTTTCCAGAATCTCCGCCTTGTTTTCCGACACATGAGTCATATAATAATGTTCTCTGCCGATAAGTCTGCCGTCGCGGACAAAGAATACCTGCACCACAGCCTCGTTCTCGTCCCGATACAACGCAATAATATCCTTGTCCTCCCCCACGCTGTCGGTCATCTTCTGCTTTTGGGCTACCTGCTTTACACTGTTGTACAAATCCCTGTAGCCTGCGGCGGTCTCAAAGTCCAGAGCTTCCGCCGCAGTCTGCATCTTTGTCTCCAAATCCTTCAGAATTATATTATAATTGCCGTTTAAGAAGTCCAGCGCCTGATTTATCCTCGCCCTGTACCCTTCCCGATCGATATAGCCCTGACAGGGCGCCATACACTGTTTGATATGATAGTTCAGGCAAGGACGTTCCAAACCGATATCTCTGGGCAGACTGCGGTTACAGGTACGCAGACAATACAGTTTATTTAATAGCTCTATGGTATCCTTCACCGCGCCCGCGCTGGTATAAGGCCCGAAATATTTGGATTTGTCCTTTTTCATAGTGCGGGAAAACAACACCCGGGGATATTCCTCTCCCACCGTTACCTTAATATAAGGATAGGTTTTGTCATCCTTTAGCAAAGTATTATATTTCGGAGAATTTTCCTTAATTAAATTGTTTTCCAGTACAAGCGCTTCCAGCTCGGAATCCGTAACAATGTATTCAAACCGCGCAATCAGCGTCACCATCTTGTCAATCATGGGACCCCGCCCGATATTCTCCCGAAAATAGGAACGGACTCGGTTGTGGAGATTGACGGCTTTTCCCACATACAAAATGACATCCCTGTCGTCACGCATGATATAGACACCCGGCTCCTTAGGAAGCTTTTTTAGTTCTTCTTCAAAGTTAAATGTCACCGTTTCCCCCTCCTTAACCGTTTATTCTTCCGCTGCTTCGGCCGTAGTAGACACCCGGATATGCCCTTAATTCTGTTCTTCCGCCTGTGCTGCAAAAAATCCGTCAATGCCGTTGGCGATGCCTTCCGCGATTTTCTGCTGGTATTCCTCCGTGGCCATCAGCGCATCTTCCTCCGGATTGGTCATATAGCCCATTTCCACTATGGTCACGGGCACCTGACACCAATTGATGCCGCTCATGGTATCCGTCTCCCAGACACGTTGTTTCTTACAATCGGTGGCTGCCGTCAGTTCGTCCAACACCTTTTCGGACAAATCCTTGCTCTGTTCATAAAAGGCACTGTTGTACGGATTCTCCGCCGTCTGGCATATGGTCATTGCACCGTGGACGGAAGATTTCTCCGACCCGTTGGCATGAATGCGGATAAAAGCGTCCGCTCCCGCATCATTTGCCACTTGGGCGCGTTCTGCGTTGCTGATGTTGACATCATGGGTGGTACGCACCATAATCACTTCATAGCCGCGGCTGACCAGCTCGTCCTCCAGCTTCTCCGCCACCATCAGTGTCAGTTCATATTCCTTCAACCCGCTGGTTTCCCCGTGGGTTCCGCCTGCCACTTTTGCTTTCATCTCCGTGGCTCCGGGTCCCACCGGCTCCTTTTCGCTGTTGCCCTTCTGTTGATGTCCCGCGTCGATCACCACCAGATACCCGTTGGAGCCATGAACCGTTTCCGCGGGAATATCGTCAGACTCTCCGGTACGGGACGGGGGAGCGGCGCCGGTATCCTCCGGAACCGCAGCCGGAGATGTTGACACCTCCGGCGCTGCAGCCGATTCCGGCATAGGCTCCGAAGGCAGCGGTTCCGATGCCGAAGGCTCCGATGAAGAAGACTCCGGCGATGCATGCTCGGACGAAGGAGACTCCGATGACGAAAGCTCCGGCGAAGAAGACTTCGGCGACGAAGACTCCGATGAAGGAGACTCCGGCGATGCATGTTCGGACGAAGGAGACTCCGATGACGAAAGCTCGGACGACGAAGACTCCGGCGAAGGAGACTCCGATGACGAAGGCTCTGACGGCACGGACGCCGATAATGAAGAAACCGTTTGTGCGTCCGGTCGTTTTTCATCGATATCTTCTCCGAAAGCAACAAACAACAGTATCCCGAGACCTGCTGCCGTCAAACATACCATTAATATGATAAGCCGCATCTTTGAAGCCGCTCCTTTTTTATGATTGCCATTGTTTTTCATCGTTCTGCCTTTCCTGTTGATTGATACCCGTACCGTCATAAAAATATTATTGTAAAAGTATCCTATTTCATTACTCCCGTCATATTAAATTGCGCCCCTGACGGTTCGTCAAGATGAACGTATGGAGGATTATAATAATTCCATCTCGTCTTTCATTTGCGTAAAACCGAATTTTTCGTATAAAGGCTTCCCTTCTTCCGTAGCCTCCAAGGAAATCTGCCCGATTCCCCGATTCCTTGCTTCCGCCACAAGCAGTTCCAACATTTTCATGGCGATTCCCTTTCTTCTGTAATCCGGATGTGTATATACATTCATAATATATGCCTTTTTACCGCTTGGATTATGGTACGTGGGCATTATCCGGTAAAAGCTGACACTGCCCGCCGCAATCCACCTGCTTCCGTCATATACCAGATAGGTCACATTACTATCCTTCTCAAAGCTCTCACTATAATATTTTCTCGTTTCGGCTTCCACTTCCGCCATTTCCGCATCCGCCGGCAATTTATTTGCGTCTCTCAGAACTTCCAGCCTTCCGGCCACAAGAAGATCCAAATCCTTCCGGAGTGCCTTCTTAAAATAATAGCGTCCGATTTGTGCATACAGTACGGGAGTGATATCCGGATAGGTCAAATACTCCGGCAGTATGTCAAAAAATCGTATTTCCGACATTTCACTCTCGGGCATAGCTTCTAACCTGTGAATCTCCGCCTCAAAGACCATTCCGCCGGATCCCACATTGTCCTCCGTTCCGGCCCAGTAATCACATACCGGCTTGATCTCAAACTCAACCGCTCCGGATTCCTCGTATAATTCTCTTTTCGCGGCCTCCAGCGGCGTCTCACCCGGTTCGATATGCCCCCCTTGAGTTTCCCATGTAGTGCGCGCCTTATGCCTGCTGAGCATAATCTTTCCCTTATATACGGATAAAACCACCACATATTTATATTGCTGTAACTCATTTAACCGATAGATTTTACATATCATGTTATTTTCACGCCTCCAGCCATGCCGCCATAAACTGCTCAAACAATGAATGAATCATTCCGTTCTGCGAAATGTCAAATCAAGAGGATAATTGTCCTCGGAATTAACGGCACGATAAATATTATAGGGGATACGGGATGATTTATCAAGACTCTGACGCTCTTTTTCGAACAAATATTCTCCACAGGTGTTACATTTCACTCCGTGACCGGTAACGCATGCACAGAAACCGCAAAACAGTGGTTTGTGCGTTTTTCTGCGTTTTTACGCTTACCAAACCTTGACAATCCTCCTTGAAAAAAATAAAATAGATATATGGCATTTTATTTAGTTTCTGTTATTAAGGAGCATTGGTAATGCAGAATGTAAAATTAACGGATTTAATTGATCCCGGTATCCTGCAAAAGATTCAGGACAGCCTTTCCGATTATATAGGTATGGCCAGCTTAATTGCGGATGAAAACGGAACTCCCGTCACGGCGGGCAGCGGCTTTACCGATTTTTGCAATAATCTTACGAGAAAGTCGGCGTTAGGCTGTACCCGTTGTGAACAATGCGACAAACAAGGTGCATTGGAGACCTTGCAAAACGGGAAACCGGCAGTCTATCACTGCCATGCCGGACTGGTGGATTATGCCGCCCCCATTATGTTGGAAAATACCTTTATCGGCAGTATTATCGGAGGACAGGTTCTGACCAATCCTCTGAAGGAAGAGGACTTCCGCCGTACCGCGCGGGAGCTTTCCATTGACGAAGATACTTATGTGAATGCCGCTAAAAAAGTTCCCTACCGGGAGCTTGCGGATGTGGAGCGGGCGGCCAAATTCTTGTCCGAGATTGCATCCGGTTTATCCGATATGGCTTACAAGAATTACATCGCGCTTCAAAACAGCAAAAAGCTTGAGCGGGCGGCACACTCTCAGACCGCATTCATCATTGATATCAGCGCCAGCATCCAGCGGGATATGTCTCATTGGATCGAATCCGCAAAACTTGCCGTAGACAAACAGGATTATCTTTCCATGTCTCGGACTTTGGACGACATTACCATCAGAGGCACCGAACTTCTGTCCACTCTGAAAGACACGGTGGAGTATGCCCGCATGAATGACGGCGAAATAGAGTTAAGCGAAACGGAGTACAATTTCGAAAAACTGTTGACCGGTATCTGTAAAAAGACCCAACGATATCTTCACACGGGAAACACTGTATTTCATATACAAATAGACGATTCCGTCCCCACATTCCTCTTGGGCGACGAAGGACGCATCAGCCAAGTTCTTACCAAAGTAATCAGTAATGCCGTCAATTGCCCGAAGACTACCGAAATCACTGTCTCCGCACACTGCAGGGCGGCATCCTATGCCAGACTGCTGATTATTGAGATCAGCGACAACAGCGGCGGCATGACGGAGGAAGAGCTGGCAAATGCAAACGACTACCTGATCAATCATGATTTCCAATTAATTGAATCTATGGAGGCAGACGGCATCGGGCCCTCAATTATCGGACTCTTAATCAAACAAATGTCCGGCACAATGAAAATATCTTGTATGAAAAATGTGGGAACCACCTATACTATACAAATCCCGCAGCTGCCTGCAGAACAAGTTTAAAGCAGGAACGTCCAGACAGCTCACCCTTGCGGAAAAAAGAGAAAGGACTTGTCACATGGAATTTAACGCCACTCAATATGCGGAAGCCATAGATGACTTCCTAATGAAAATGGAAAGGTTGTCCGGCGACGATGATCCCGACTGTCAGACGGCAATCGAAAAAATCGGCGCTCTGCTCCGTATTGCTATGGTCAGAGTGTGCTTCTATATGACACCGGAAAGCGAACTGCAGGGAATGGGGCAGGATCTCTGTCTCTATAAAAACGGGACTGCGGATATGGAACGCTTTTATCATCAGCGGGAAACCACCGGCAGCGGGAATGTTGTCATTTATTACATTCATCAGAGAGCAGGCGAGCCGGATTGGTCCCAGCATGAAGTAGAAAAGCTTCAGGTTCTGGCAAAAATGCTTTTTGTTTATAACGGTCGTTCTCACATTATGAAAATGATCGAATATCTGCTTTTTTATGACCGTGACTTAAATATTTACAACCTTTCCTATTTCAGGAAACATGCCGACAAACTAATATCCCTGAACCGTATCGGTGAGTTTACCGCATGTTATTTTGATTTAAATCATTTCTCCACCGTGAACCAGCAGGTGGGGAAGGAACGCGGCAACCAAATCATGTTTTCTTTTGTCAACCGGCTTTACGGTCTTTTTTCCAATCCGGAGGAAGAACTTGTATGCCGCATCGGCGGGGATAATTTTATCACTATTTTTTACAAAGAGCACACCGACAAAGTGATGCGGTTTTTGGAGGGAACGGAAATCGGTATTGATGATTCCCTTCAAACCAAGGTTCTGATCACTGCCTCGGCAGGCTTTTATGCCATTCCCGAAAACTGCCGTACTTCCACGGACATTGTAGACCGGGTCAGTATGGCTAACAATGTGGCCAAAAATCTCACGGCGGAATCCTCCGCATTTTATAATGAAGAATTGCTGCAGCATGTCAATGATATTGCATTGGTTCAGAATCTCTTTCCGGAAGCATTGAAGCACGAAGAGTTTCTGGTATACTACCAGCCCAAAGTCTTCTTAAAGAACTACGAGCTGATCGGGGCGGAAGCGCTGTGCCGCTGGCAGCATAACGATGAGATTATCCAGCCCGGAAGATTTATCCCCGTTCTGGAACAGAGCAAGGCCATCTGTGCTCTTGACTTTTATATGCTGGATCATGTATGCAGGGATATCCGCAAATGGCTGGACGAGGGACGCAGGGTGGTAAAGGTATCGGTCAATCTGTCCCGCTGCCATTTTGGCAATCCTAACCTGCTCAACGATATATTGGAAACCATCGATAAGCATGATGTACCCCATAAATATATAGAAATTGAATTGACAGAGACCACCACCGACGTCAGTTTTAAAGATTTAAAAGACATTGTTTTCGGACTTCAGTCTCACGGCATCAGTACCGCCGTGGATGATTTCGGGACGGGTTACTCCTCCCTGAATCTGGTAAGGGAGCTTCCTTGGAATATTATAAAAATTGATAAGAGCTTCCTGAAAAAAAATGAAGAAGCCCCCGAGCAGAACCGCGTAATGTTAAAGCATATCATTGCCATGTCTCAGGAAATGGGTATCGCTCCCATTGTGGAAGGAGTAGAAACCATAGAGCATGTAAAAATATTAAAAGAAAACAATTGTTTTCTGGCGCAAGGCTATTGCTTTGATAAACCGCTTCCTAAAAACGTTTTCGAAAATCGTCTGGAGCAGCTGATGGCTTGATTCCGGCACCAAAACCCTTAGGGAGGAAAGTGTGAAGGAAATCACTAAGCTCGAAAAGACCTCGCTAAGTGATTTCACGCTCTGCGGAGCAGAGCTTCTTCACACGCAAGAACGCAAGAGCAGCGTTCTTCCGGCCTTGCACCAATTCATAAATTGTTTGTGCCGACTGCGTCGGCATGGCTAGAAGTGTGAAGGAAATCACTAAGCTCGAAAAGACCTCGCTAAGTGATTTCACGCTCTGCGAAGCAGAGCTTCTTCACACGCAAGAATCCGCAAGCGGATTCTTACGGACTTGCACTGATTCATTGATTGTTTGTGCCGCCGATGGCGGCATGACGGGAAGTGTGAAAAATGCTTCTAAGGCAGCAAAAGACACTGCCTAAGAAGTATTAAGTTTCATATCTATTTGAGCCGCTAAAGCGGCACGGAGGTTATTATGGAAAAAATTGCAAGCTTTACCATCGACCATATCAAGCTGCAGCCCGGTATCTACGTATCGCGAAAAGATACCGTGGGTGCGGAGGTCATCACCACCTTTGATCTGCGCATGACCAGCCCCAACGAGGAGCCTGTGATGAACACTGCGGAGGTACATACCATTGAACATCTGGGCGCCACTTTTCTGCGCAATCATACCGTTTATAAGGACAAGACGATTTATTTCGGCCCCATGGGCTGCCGTACCGGATTTTATCTTCTTCTGGCAGGCGATTTGTCTTCCCATGACATTGTTCCCCTTATCGTGGAAATGTTCGAGTTTATCAGAGATTTCAAGGATGAGGTTCCCGGAGCATCCCCCAAAGACTGCGGCAATTATCTGGACATGAACCTGCCCATGGCAAACTTCCTTGCAAAGAGGTTTTTAGACAACGTACTGTACCGGATTGATGACAGCAGACTTGTTTATCCGGAATAATATCACAAAAGGCATTTCATAATCCTGATTTGGATGCCAGCCAAGGCAGGTACATAAGAGCCAAAGCGTATATGAAAGGAACGTCTAAGAAAAAGCAGAAAGATACATATGGGATTGTGAGCCGCAGAAAAACTGCAGCACTCACTTGCAGGTTACGGAAAGGCATGGTTATTATTATGAGTAAAATAGGTATTATCGGTGCTATGGAGTTAGAAGTGGAGACATTAAAATCTAAAATGACTGTCTCACGGATTGTTAAAAAGGCCGGCATGGAATTCTATGACGGCAGCCTCAACGGCGCACAGGCAGTCATTGTGCGAAGCGGTGTGGGCAAAGTAAATGCCGCACTCTGTGTACAGATTCTGGTTGATCTCTTTGAAGTCACTCATATCATTAACACCGGTGTGGCCGGCTCTTTAAACGCAAAATTGGATATCGGTGACATACTGATCTCAAAAGATGCCATTCATCATGACGTGGATGCAACCATTTTCGGCTATCAGCCCGGGGAAGTGCCCCAGCTGGGACTCCGGGAATTCCCTGCGGATGAAGCTTTAATACGGCTGGCAAAGACTTCCTGTGAAAAAGTGAATTCCGACTGTCACGCCGTGGTAGGTCGTGTGGTCAGCGGTGATCAATTTATTTCCAGCAAATCGGTAAAGGAAAAACTGATCGCCGACTTTCAGGGCGACTGTGCGGAGATGGAGGGCACTGCCGTAGCCCATGGAGCTTATTTAAATCATGTACCTTTCGTTATCATCCGCGCCATATCCGACAAAGCCGACGACAGCGCGGAAATGGATTACCCCACCTTTGAGAAAGCTGCCGCACTCCGCTCCGCAGCTCTGGTGGAAGACATGGCGGCTTCTATCTAAGAGCAAAATTTCTAGTACAACGAATAATTAATTTCTGATACATTGGCGCAGAATGATTATTTCATATGCAAGGCGGAGGAATGAGGCGTAGCGGTGGCTACGTCGATTGACGACAACGAAGCAGATGAAAAATCAGACAAGCCAAGGTG
>CAJUTJ010000016.1 GCA_910589655.1 uncultured Acetatifactor sp.
ATACATTGGCGCAGAATGATTATTTCATATGCAAGGCGGAGGAATGAGGCGTAGCGGTGGCTACGTCGATTGACGACAACGAAGCAGATGAAAAATCAGACAAGCCAAGGTGTCAGTTAATTAATATTCGTTGTACTAGGGCATTCGCACAGGCGGGGGCTCCGGTCTTTTTTATTTTACGGTGCTTTGCAGTTATGCAAATTTCCGTACATCCTACCGCCGCATAGACGGGATCAGCTACACGGTCTATCCCGGTGAGTGGATCTGTACCGTAAAGGAGCTGGCCGGATGGTTTCGCACGCATTTCCAGCACCAGGCGCTTGACACACAAGGGGTTTCCTGTTTCCGGTGCCCCAAAGCCAGATATAAGTTATATCCTTTATCTGACGACTGGGAGGGAAAGTATTTATGCCGCCCACACGGGGTATCGGGCAGGCGCATTGGGATGGAGGTCTGCTGTGGAAATGGCGGACAGGTTTATACATTTGAACTGACGCTCTCGCCTGCCGGCGGGAAGGAAAAGGAGGTATAGGGATGACGAAAAAACAGAGGGAGATGGATATTGCGGAGAATCCGCTGTATCACGATACATGGAAGCTGCTGAAGAAATACAGGGATGTGGTCTGGAGCATGGAGCTTTCGGTGTAGCAGGTGAGGAACAGGTTTGAGATCGAGTATGGCAGTTCCATAGAGGACTTCCTGGAATCGGTGTACCTGGCGGGGGCGGATATTGCCGGGGGAGACATTGAACACCATGCCAAGTGCATAGAGCGCAGTAACCGGATGATAAAGCTGCTGGACAGCTCCGTGGAGCTGCTCAGGAACAAGCACAAGAACGGGGAGACCTATTACTGGCTCCTGTACTATACATTCCTTTCCCCGCAGCAGATGAAGAATGTGGAGGAGATCGTGGAGCAGCTGCGCCCCCATATCCGGGACATCAGTTTCCGCACCTATTACCGCAGGAGACAGGAGGCGATAGAGGCATTAAGTTCCATTCTGTGGGGGTATACCTCCAAGGAGAGCATGGAGATCCTGGAGAAATTTGTGCCGGAAACGGGGTCTGGCACATAAATGCACAGAAAGGCATGAAATTGGCACGGGTTTGCTCTTTTACCGCAAATACCGGTGTGTTAAACTGTGTATGTTGATAATTGTACCCAAAACAAAATAAAGCAGGCAGCCGCGCTCTTTTATGAGGCGTTGCTTTCCCGTAGGGAGAAGACCATGTCACAGAAAGTAAGGCATGGCCTTTCTTTCTGCGCAGGCCCGTATAGAAAAATCAGGGGAAACATAATAATGTGTATTGCTGGGTTAAATAGAAAAGATTTTTACAAAGGTTGCTTTTTTTAGTATAGCAGAGTAGAATATGAGTAATGATAAAATCAAGATAAAATATTGATAAGGAGTGGACGCTTATGTTACAGATTAGACCTGTTTCAGATTTGAGAAATAAGTTCCCGGATATTGAAAAAATTGTAAATGCGGGAGAACCGGTATATTTAACAAAAAACGGATATGGAGCAATGGTGGTGCTTAGTCTTGAAGAATATTCAAAGTTGACGGATGGCGTTGAAGCTGCATTAGATAAAGCAGATAGGTTTGCGGCGGAGAACGATACACGGTTGAGCCACGAGGAAGTTTTCGGAGGATTACGGAGGAAGATAAATGTTCAGTAAAAAGTACAGATTGAGCTATCTGCCGCTTTTTTATGCTGACCTTGATGAAAAAGTTACCTACATTGCGGAGAAGCTGAAGAATCCAAAAGCAGCAAATGACTTATTGGATAAGGTAGAGTCTGCTATTATGGAGCGGCTTCCGGTGGCAGAATCTTTTGAACCATATCATTCTGTCCGTGAGCGTAGATATTCCTATTATCGTATTTATGTGGATAAGTATATTATTTATTATGTAGTGATTGATGACGATCCGAATGATTTGGTTATGGAAGTTAGAAGGTTCCTTTATAATGGGCAGAATCGGGATGACATGGTGTAATAATAGTAGGGCTGCGAAAAATGATTATTGATGGAAAAGGAAATTATTTCCTTGCAATTTTTTCTTTGTATTTTAAATGACACGAAATAGAAATAATTCTGTAAAACTTTATTTTTTGTGATTTCCCCAGATATAGTTAGTGAAGTTGCCCATGTGATATTTGTCCAAACAAGCAATGCAAAAGATGGCACAGTGCTTTGTCAATGACCTGACAAACGGGCTGAGGGAGCGGATGCTGGATCTGTCCTCCGGCAGAGTGGTATTTGTGGGCGGCGGGGCAGTGCTGCTGCGCAGGCAGATTGAGAACTCCGGGAAGGTGAGGAACGCTTTGTTTGTGGAGGAGGTAAGCGCCAACGCAAAAGGGTATGAGTTCCTTTACCGGATGGAAACGGCAGGCAGGTGAGCCTATGAAAGAGAAGAAAGACCGGGAGCGGTTCAGCATCAAATTCAATGAAAATGACCCTGTCCATGATGCGGTCATCCGCCTGCTGGAAAAACAGGGTTCCCACAGCAAGGCGCAGTTCATCGTGAATGCAGTTCTGCATTATATCAACTGCCCTGAGTCACCGGATGCCGCTGTTTCCCGGATAGCGGCTTATGACAAGGTGATTCAATAATATATTTTTAGAAAAAGCACCGAATATATAGCCGTTATCAGTTGCATATTCGGTTATATACACGTAGACATAAAAATGGATATACTAATGGTGCAAACTGAAAATCAGGAGGGACTTATGTTTCATATAGAAAAAGCGTTTTAGCACCCTAATATCAGCGTAACTGTGCGTTTTACCACAGTATTGTATGAATGGCTGAAAAGTGTTTGTGAAAGAGAAGATATTACATTCAACCAGCTTGTGCTGCAGTGCTGTAAGAATTGTATGGAGATGGATCTGGAGGAAACAAAAACAGAAAAACCGGAAGAGGGGACGGTGAATGATGAAGGGGATACTTCGAGTAGGAATTTGTGATGATAAACTGGCAGACCTGAAACTGATAGAAACAGCGGTTTATGATAGCGCAAAAAGAGTAGAAATATCAGCCCCGATAGAGAGTTTGCTCTTTCAGGACGGAGAAAAAATGTATGAGGAAATGGGAAAAGAGCATTTTGATCTGGTGATGCTGGATATTGAAATGCCGGGAATGAATGGTTTTTAGTTAGCGAAACGTATTGGTATGGAACGGGGAACACCCTGTCTTATTTTTGTCTCGGCACATGAGAGTTTTGTTTTTGATGCACAGGCATTCATGCCGCTGTGGTTTGTGCGAAAGTCCATGCTGGGGAGGGATATGTATAAGGCATTGCAGAAGTATGTCGGATTAACTGTGTTTAAGAAAGCCTGCTGTATGTTAAAAGGCGGTCCCGTCTATATCAGGGATATCATGTATATAGAATGTAGCGGGCATTTGTTGACAATACAGATGGTAGACAAAAAATGATGAAACAGTATGGAAGCTTAGAGACAATGGAGGAGGAATTATCAAAGTATAATTTTCTGCGCATTCATAAAAGTTATTTGGTTAATCCAAGGTACATTGCGGATATAGGCAGACAGGAAATTTTTCTAACGGATGGAACGTCGCTGGAAATGGGCAGGGACAGGAGAAAGGCATTGCTTCAGGCAATGCACAAATATGAGGGAGAGTACTATGGGGTTAAGTGAATTTATTGTCAATGTATTTGCATCGGTGATAGCGGTTGAATATATAGACTATGGATTTGCAAAAAAGTATGAAGGATTTAAGCGCCGGGTATCCTTTGCCATAGGATGCGGCGTTTATTTTTTTGTTTTAACAGGTATGAATTGGTTTATCAGCTATGAGGGAATTCTGTGTGTACTTTATGGAATAACATTGGTTATCTATGGGAGTATTTGTTTGAAGGGAGATATACAGGATAAAATACTTCTCAGTCTGATGTGGATTTTGATCACCTTCCTAGTACAACGAATAATTAATTTCTGATACATTGGCGCAGAATGATTATTTCATATGCAAGGCGGAGGAATGAGGCGTAGCGGTGGCTACGTCGATTGACGACAACGAAGCAGATGAAAAATCAGACAAGCCAAGGTGTC
>CAJUTJ010000017.1 GCA_910589655.1 uncultured Acetatifactor sp.
ATACATTGGCGCAGAATGATTATTTCATATGCAAGGCGGAGGAATGAGGCGTAGCGGTGGCTACGTCGATTGACGACAACGAAGCAGATGAAAAATCAGACAAGCCAAGGTGTCAGTTAATTAATATTCGTTGTACTAGATACTTATGAAAGACCAGTCTGTATTCAGTGGCAGGAATTATAAATTCCAAACTACAGAACGCATAAGTTGTTCTGGCTCATATGATTTGTTTAAAGCACATTTTATATTTAGACTTTATGCACAGGGAACACTTTTCCGAAAAGGGAGTTAAATTATTGGAGGCAGGATGAAAAAAATTTTTATACATGGTTCAGGACATAAATCGGCAAGTTGGAATGAAACAATCAAATATATGGAATGCTGCCAAGATATATTATGCCCTGATTTATCATCAATTCTTAACGGAAAAGAGGCAGACTATTATAATCTGTATTCTTCATTTACGGAATATTGCGGTAAAATTGACGGGCAAATTAGTTTGTGCGGTATTTCATTAGGGGGCATTTTGGCATTGAATTATGCCTTAGACTTTCCCGGCAAAGTAAGATCATTAGTTTTGATCGGGACACCACATAAGATTCCTAAAGTAATGTTCAGCATTCAGAATATAATATTCCGTTTTATTCCTAAATCAATATTTGAAAATATGGCATTTGGCAAAAAAGACACTTTCATTCTAGGCAATTCTATGAAAAAATTGGATTTCAGTAATAGAGTGCAGAAGCTTAATTGTCCGACTCTGATCATTTGCGGGGAAAAAGATAGTGCAAACATGAAATCCGCGCATTATTTCACTGAAAATATAAAAAACGCAAAAGAAGAAATAATCGAAAATACCGGACATGTTGTAAATGAAGAAAACCCGAAGGCTTTAGCAAAAATATTGGATGCATTTTACTATGAAAGTCCTGCATCTTACCTGAGGTAACCGCGAGGCGTTTCGTGCTCCCTTGCACGAAATCCCGAGACTGCTGTGCGCCAAACCCGCTGTCCTTGCGGGTTTGTGTGCATCTTCATAGTAACCCCTCATACTTTCTTGCATGGTGGTGCATGAGGGTTTACTATGAAACTAAATAGCGATTGTGCGTTTTGACTGCGGACATGGCATCCACATAGAAAAACCCAATGAGTTTATAGATTGTCTGGCAAAATTGGTATAAGGGACATCGGGAAAAGGGGGCAGTACAATGAATCGGTTCAAAATCATCGGTTATTACATAAGCGAAGTGATTGAAATGCCCGACTATTTAAAGGGACTCGGGAAACGGATGCTATCCGTCAGCAGCTGTCTGGGGGAGAACCATCCGAAATTGGAATGCTGTTTTGTAGATGGGTGGAGCAAAGGGGAAAAGCAGGCTTATCAAAAAAGAATGAAATTAAATGACGGGCAGTTTAAGGATTATGTCGAAACGGTGGGCAGGCTGTTTGGTTCCCGGCGGCTTGACAGTGACGGGAGGTTTTTGAGGGTATCTGATGCCGAGGATTTCTATAGAAATTTCTGCGGTGCGGTTCCCTGCCGCCTAGTGGGCATTTCTACGATACCGGAGTATTTTGAAATTCTGGAGGCTGAACTGGCAGACGGATATGGCAGCAGAATGCCTGAAGGAGAACCGGATGAAAACCCGCCGGCCGGATGTGATATTTTAGGGTGGGATATAGGGGGATTTCATTCTTTTCTTTGCAATTCTTTGCAGGCAGAATTGCCGGAGGCTATGTTTAATGAGCTTGGGCTGCTTAAAAACGAGTTTGGTGAAGTGGCCGATTTTGCCCGGAGGATCCAAGGGAAAGGGGAGCCGGTGGAATGGATTCCCTGCAGGTACACGTTCCGATAACAGTCCAGACATACCATTCATAAGTTGCCGGAATGTACACTTTTACCAATAACCAAGTAATATTACCGGCAGCTTATTTCATGTCGGGCGTTCGCCCTGTGGAAGCGATTGTGCATGGCTGAACTGTGACACGTTCCAATAGATATCTGCCGAAAAGTATTGCATGTTTCAGACAAAACGTGTAAGATTTTGATAGAATATTGGTAACAGTTCAGAAAAAGCACTGAACCGTTACAAGAATGCACACTAAACGCGGAAAGAATGCGATTGGCGCCTGCATGTCTCGCAAAATCGCATAGGGACGCGATTTTGACTTCGCAGGAAGGGCTGTCTGAACTGTTACGAATATTGTTTCATATTCCTATAAGACTTCCGGAACGGGAATTCATGTACCGGAGAACCGTTTCGGAACGGGGCAAATTGTAATCATGCAATCGAAAACGGAGGAAAAAGTATGTTATCACTGGAACAAGAATTAAAGAATAATACGTATCCCGGAAGAGGAATCGTCATAGGACGCTCTGCCGACGGAAAGCAGGCGGTTACGGCTTATTTTATCATGGGCAGAAGCACAAACAGCCGCAACCGTATCTTTGTGACGGAAGGTGAGGGGATCCGCACGGAGGCGTTTGATCTCTCTAAGCTGGAAGACCCCAGTCTGGTGATTTATGCACCGGTGCGGGTGCTGGGAAACAAGACTATTGTCACCAACGGAGACCAGACAGATACCATTTATGAAGGCATGGACAGTCAGCTGACCTTTGAACAGTCCCTCCGCTGTAGGGAATTTGAGCCGGACGGTCCCAATTACACACCCCGCATTTCCGGTATCATGCATATCGAAGGCGGAAATTACAATTTTGCAATGTCTATTTTAAAGAGCAATAACGGAGATCCCTCCTCCTGTATCCGCAATACCTTTGCCTATGAAAATCCCAAGGCGGGTGAAGGACGGTTTCTGCATACCTATATGCATGACGGGAATCCCCTTCCCAGCTTCCAAGGGGAGCCGAAGGAGGTTGCCATCGACAAAGAGATCGACGCATTCACCGAAATGCTCTGGAACAGCCTCAACGAAGAAAACAAAGTATCCTTGTTCGTCAGATACATTGACATTGAAACCGGAAAATACGAAACCAGAATTATAAACAAAAACCAATAAAATATTTGAAGCGGAACTGGAATAGAAAAAAACAGCTCCGGAACGAAAGCCCCGGAAGGAAATTTCCTTCCCTGAGATGGGGCTGTAGAGAAGGAGCGGAACTGGAATAGGAGATAAAAATGAAAGAGATTGAATTGAAGTACGGATGTAACCCCAACCAAAAGCCTTCCCGCATTTTTATGGAGGACGGAAGGGAGCTGCCCGTTACCGTGTTGAATGGCAGGCCCGGATATATTAATTTTCTGGATGCTTTTAACGGCTGGCAGCTGGTAAAGGAATTAAAGGAGGCCACGGGTCTTCCCGCAGCGGCTTCCTTTAAGCATGTATCCCCCGCGGGGGCGGCGGTAGGGCTTCCCATGGACGATACACTGGCTAAGATTTACTGGGTGGATGATCTGGGTGAGCTTTCTCCCCTTGCCTGCGCTTATGCGAGAGCCAGAGGGGCGGACAGAATGTCTTCTTTCGGCGATTTTATAGCTCTGTCGGATGTCTGTGATAAGGATACCGCCAAGCTGATTAAGAGAGAGGTATCCGACGGCGTCATTGCCCCCGGTTATACCGATGAGGCGATGGCATTGTTAAAAGGGAAAAAGAACGGCAATTACAACGTGATCCAAATTGACCCTTCCTATGCGCCCGCCGAAATCGAGCGGAAGCAGGTCTACGGAATCACTTTTGAGCAAGGCAGAAACGAGCTGGACATTAACGGAGATCTCCTTTCCAATATAGTGACAGAAAATAAGGACATTCCGGAAGAAGCGCTGATTGATATGAAGATAGCGTTGATAACTTTAAAATATACACAGTCAAATTCCGTTTGCTATGTAAAGGGCGGGCAGGCAATCGGCATCGGCGCCGGACAGCAGTCCCGTATTCACTGTACCAGACTGGCGGGCCAGAAGGCGGATAATTGGTTCCTGCGCCAGTCCCCTCAGGTTATGAATCTCCAATTTGTAGAGGGTCTGGGCAGAGCGGACAGGGACAACGCTATTGACGTTTATATAGGGGATGAGTATATGGATGTACTGGCGGAGGGCGTCTGGGAGAGAAGCTTCAAAGAAAAGCCCCCCGTGTTCACGCGGGAGGAAAAGCGCGCATGGCTTGATAAAATGCAGAATGTGACTCTGGGGAGCGATGCCTTTTTCCCCTTCTCCGACAATATTGAGAGAGCCCATAAGAGCGGTGTAAAATATATTGCACAGCCAGGGGGATCCGTGCGGGATGATGCGGTGATAGAGTGCTGCGACAAGTACCGTATGGTGATGGCATTTACAGGAATCAGGCTGTTCCATCATTGACGGTTTCCGGATTACAGTGTTTTTAAAAACGGTAAAGGGACGGTTTGCCGGACATTTCTTATCGGGAGGTTCTCCGTGGAATTTTGTGTTGCAGTAAGACTGCCGTATTGAGACTGGTATATGAGGAAGGTTTGCAGATGAAGCTTACGGATCTGGAACAATTTAATCGGATAATGATTCAATGCCACGACAATCCGGATGCAGATACCATTGCATCCGGATATGGCCTGTACTGTTATTTTCGAAGCAAGGGAAGAGCGGTAAGGCTGGTATACAGCGGCAGGAATCAGATTCAAAAATCAAATTTAAAGCTCATGGTGGAAAAGCTGGAGCTTCCGGTGGAATATATCTCCACAAGGCAGGCCGCCGCATTAGAGCCGCAGGAACTGCTGATTACGGTGGACTGCCAGTATGGCGCCGGGAATGTGACAAAGCTGGCGGCAGAACGGATCGCTACAATCGATCATCATCAAGTGGAAACTGAGATCACGGAATGGTCGGAGATTCGACCGGAGCTGGGCAGCTGTTCAACTTTGGTATGGAAGCTGCTGGCAGAAGAGGGCTTTGAAATCGACGGCCAAAGCGGGCTTGGCACGGCACTGTATTACGGACTGTATTCCGATACCAATCAGTTCTCGGAGCTGCATAATCCGCTGGATATGGATATGATTGATGCGCTTCCGGTGGATAACGGTCTGATTACATTGTTTCGAAATTCCAATATTTCGCTGAAAGAATTGGAGATTGCGGGCATTGCGCTGATTCGCTACAGCTATAATGACGACTATGAGTTTGCGGTTATAAAATCACAGCCCTGTGATCCTAACATTCTGGGATTGATCAGCGACTTCCTGCTGCAGGTGGATGCAGTGAAGACTTGTGTGGTATTTAACGAGGCGGATGACGGATATAAGTTCTCGGTGCGAAGCTGCATCAGAGAGGTAAACGCCAGTGAACTGGCCGCATATCTGGCGGAGGATATGGGTTCCGGAGGCGGGCATTACGAGAAGGCGGGAGGCTTTATCAGCCTGCGCCGTTATGAGGAAAAGTTTCCCACAATGCATACGGAGGGCTATTTTAACAATCGTATGACGGAATACTTTGACAGCTTCCAAGTGATTTATGCCGAGAATTATGACGTTGACATAAGCTCCATGAAGCCCTATTTGAAACGCAAAATCCCCGTGGGATATGTGAAGGCAGAGGAGATCCTGCCGGTGGGAACTCCTATTACCGTCCGCACCTTGGAGGGGGATATTGATTTGACGGTAGAGGAGAATCTGTACATTATGATTGGTATCAAAGGAGAAATATACCCTAACCGCCGTGAGAAATTTATGGAATCGTATCGGACGATTGAACAGTCGTATAACGAATTGGAAACACTGGGCGTCACAGAATATGTGCCCACAATCAAAAACAGGGAAAACGGAAAAAACCTGCTCTTGACCGATTATGCAAAAGTCTGTATTCCTACCGGAGAAGTACATATTTATGCAAAACCTTTGGAGAAGGGCGTGAAGATTTTCACCGCTTGGGATAAGAGTAAATATATGCTGGGCAGGCCGGGGGATTATCTGGCGGTCCGGTGTGATGATCCCCATGACATATATGTGGTGGAACGGGATCTTTTCTTAAAAAGCTATGATAAAATGCAGCTATAATACTATTGCTTTTATCTATTGACCGTATATCCAACGTAATAGATGTTTGACAGAAGTTAACGCTTGTGCCATTAATCCATGGTGAGCAACCTCCCACGGTTTAGTGGCACAAGCTTTTCTGCATTTTGTGTGCACTTTTGTAACGGTTCAGTGACCTGTCTGAACGGTTACGCCTTGTTGGTTACTCTTCGCTTCGTTCACAGCAGCCCATGCACAGAAATCGCAAAACAGCGATTTCGCGCATGTCTGTCTCGGGTTTATTACGCAGAAACAGCGTGGTAACACCTCGCGGCGCCAGAGGGTGAACAGTAACCCTTGTTGCGTTACTGTTCACTCTGTGACCAGTAACACATGCACAGAAACCGCAAAACAGCGGTTTCGCGCAGGTTGCCCTCGGGTTTGTCACGCAAAAAACGCGAAAACGCCTCGCGGTGGCGTGGGTGTGAACAGTACCCTTGTTGCCGCCGGACAAAGGTTTTTCGGAAGAATTGCTTGCTAAGGCGGGGGAAGTTGTGTTATCATGATAATGACGTCTTGGAGACGGAAGGCTGATGCCGACAGAAATAAAAGAGTTTCAAGAAAAAGGAATGGAATAAGATAAATGAGCGAAACGGAATCCAAAAATTTTATTGAGATGATTATTGATAAAGACTTGGCGGAGGGCGTATATGACACGGTGCATACCCGCTTCCCTCCCGAACCCAACGGATATCTCCATATCGGGCATGCTAAGGCCATCCTTACCAATTACACTCTCGCCCAAAAATACGGCGGCAAATTCAATATGCGCTTTGACGATACCAATCCCACCAAGGAGGATATTGAATTTGTAGAATCCATAAAGAGGGATACCCAATGGCTGGGAGCGGACTGGGAGGAGAGGCTGTTTTTTGCTTCCGATTATTTCGGGCAGATGTATGAAGCTGCCGTAAAGCTGATCAAAAAGGGCAAGGCATATGTGTCCGATCTGACGGCAGAGCAAATCCGGGAATATAGGGGAACCTTTACGGAACCGGGGAGAGAGGATCCTTTCAGCAGCCGTTCCGTGGAAGAGAATCTGCAAATGTTCCGGGAGATGAAAGAGGGGAAGTATGCCGACGGTGAGAAGGTGCTCCGTGCCCGCATCGATATGGCATCACCCAATATCAATATGAGGGATCCGGTACTCTACCGTGTGGCTCATATGACCCATCATAATACGGGAGATGCATGGTGTATTTATCCCATGTACGATTTTGCCCATCCCATTGAGGATGCCATTGAAGGAATCACCCATTCTATCTGTACGCTGGAATTCGAGGATCACAGACCGCTCTACGACTGGGTGGTGCGGGAGCTGGAATATCCTCATCCGCCGAAGCAGATCGAGCAGGCAAAATTGTATTTAAAAAATGTGGTGACGGGGAAACGTTACATTAAGAAGCTGGTACTTGACGGTAAGGTGGACGGCTGGGACGATCCCAGACTGGTATCCATTGCCGCTCTGAGAAGGCGCGGTTTTACTCCGGAATCCATCAAAAGATTCGTGGAGATGTGCGGTGTGTCAAAAGCCCATTCCGTGGTGGACTACGCGGCATTGGAGTATTGCATCCGGGAGGATTTGAAGCCCAAGGCGCCCCGTTATATGGCGGTGCTGGATCCCGTGAAGCTGATAATTGACAACTATCCGGAGGGTCAGACAGAGACGGTGACTGCCGTGAACAATCCGGAAAACGAAGAGCTCGGCTCCAGACAGCTGCCTTTTGGCAGGGAGCTGTATATTGAGCGGGAAGACTTCATGGAGGAGCCTCCCAAGAAATATTTCCGTTTGTTCCCCGGCAATGAGGTTCGTCTTATGAATGCCTATTTTGTCACTTGTACCGGCTGTGTTAAGGATGAACAGGGCAGAGTCATTGAGGTACACTGCACCTATGATCCCGCTTCCAAAGGTGGGAACAGTCCTGACGGAAGGAAGGTCAAGGGAACCATTCATTGGGTGGCGGTGGAAGGAGCCGTCAAAGCGGAAGTTCGTCTGTATGAGAATCTGATTGACGAAGCTATGGCGGACGAGAAAGGCGCTATCTACAGCGAAGATGGAGAACTGTATCTGAACCCTGATTCGCTGACGGTGCAGAAGGAATGCCGGTTGGAGCCTGCTTTTGCGGAAGCCAAGGCATATGACCGTTTCCAGTTTGTAAGACAGGGCTTCTTTTGTGTGGATGCCAATGATGCCAAGCCGGGAGCATTAGTGTTCAACAGGATTGTCTCGCTGAAAAGCTCTTTTGTATTGCCGAAAAACGATTAAGATTGTGAATGTGATTTAAGGAGGAAGAAATTATGAGTTTATTGTCCGGACTGAGCGGATTAGGCCTGAATAATCTGGAAAACATGGATGTTTTTGAAGATCCTGAAAAGGCGGAGGCTAAGAAGAAGGTGCAGGAGCCCGTTAAAATCGAAGAGAAAGATTTCATCTACGATAAGACCTTCAAGTGTCCTCTGTGCGATACGGATGTACCTACAAAGATTATGAAGTCCGGAAAGGCGAAGCTGATCGGCGCAGATCAGGATTTGAGACCTCGTTATGAGGGAATTGATTCGGTAAAGTATGATGTTATACTCTGTCCTGCCTGCGGATATACGGCGCTTACCAGATTCTTCCCTAATCTCACAAGCCCACAGGGGAAACTGATAAAAGAAAAAATCAGCGCCAACGTTAAGATCCCTACCTTTAACAATGAGACTTACTCCTATGAGGAAGCTGTGGACAGATACCAGCTTGCGCTGGTCAATGCTGTGGTGAAACGTGCCAGAGCCAGTGAAAAAGCGTATATCTGCCTGAAAAGCGCATGGCTTATGAGAGGTTTTGGGGAGTCTGTAAAGGGTACGGAGAAGGGGACGCCGGAATTTTTGGCAGAGCTTGCCGCGAAAGAAGAGGAATATCTGCAAAATGCCTACAACGGTTTTGTGGAGGCACGGCAGAGCGAAGGCTTCCCTATGTGCGGTATGGATGAAGTTACCATCGACTATCTGCTGGGTGTGCTTGCCGTCCACTTAAAGAAGTATGATGTGGCAAGCCGTATGGTTGCATCCATTCTTGGTTCGTCCACGGCAAATAACCGTATGAAGGACAAAGCCAGAGATTTAAAAGACCAGATTATGCAGGAGTTGAAGAACAATAAGCAATAGTTATGTACGATATGACGTTTGAACTGCATGCGGGCGGCGGTAAGTGTCTGTATGAGCAGATATATGAACATATTAAGACGGAAATAAAAGATGGGAAGCTTCTCGCGGGAGAGAGGCTTCCCTCTACGCGTTCTTTGGCAGATTATCTGCAGGTAGCCCGGAGTACGGTGGAGTATGCCTACGAGCAGCTTCTCAGCGAAGGCTATATTGAATCGCAGCCCTATAGGGGCTATTTTGTCTGTGCCATGGAAGAGCTGTTTAATATAGAGGAAATGTCTTGCGGGGAAGAGGCCAAAAGGAGTTCGGCGGAGGGACGGGAAGGCGGAAGCACAAGCAGGGAACGGGAAAGCTGGGAGTACAATTTTTCCCCCCACGATATTGATATGTCGGGCTTTCCCTTCGGTGTCTGGAAAAAGATAACCAAAAATATATTGACATACGGAAACAGCGAATTGTTTGCACGCGGGGAAGCTCAGGGAGACTATGACCTGAGGGAGACCATCAGCAGATACCTTCATTCTTCCCGCGGGGTAAACTGCGATCCGGAACAGATTATAGTGGGCGCGGGAAATGATTATCTGTTGATGCTGCTGGAGAAGATATTAGGTCGGCATAGGAGGATTGCCATGGAAAATCCTACCTACATGCGGACATATCGAATATTTCAGTCGTTTGCCTATGATGTCGTGACGGTGGAAATGGATGAAAACGGCATGCGTACAGACTGTCTCATCAAGGAAAATGTCAATGCTGCCTATGTGATGCCCTCGCATCAGTATCCCATGGGAATTGTCATGCCTATCGGGCGCCGGATAGAGCTTTTGAAATGGGCGGCGGGAGGAGAGAACCGGTTTCTGATCGAAGACGATTATGACAGTGAGTTCCGCTATTACGGAAAACCTATCCCCGCTCTTCAAGCATCGGACCAGCAAGGAAAGGTCATTTATATCGGAACCTTTTCCAAGGCCATTGCACCGGCTATCCGTATCAGCTTTATGGTGCTGCCCCGGACGCTTCTGGAGAGATACCTTGAAAATTGTTCCTTTTATTCTTGCACGGTTTCCAGAATTGACCAGAGAATTCTGAATGAATTTATCAGGGACGGATACTTTGAACGCCATCTGAACAAGATGCGGAAGATATACAGGGCGAAACAGGAAAGGCTGCTGCAATGTCTGGAGCCTTTTAAAGAACGTTTTATCGTTTCCGGTGAAACTACGGGACTGCATTTGATTTTGACTGCAAAGGGAAAGATTGCGGAAGAGGAACTGCTGGAAAAAGCAAAAGAAGCAGGAGTGAAGGTATACGGATTGTCCGACAGCATGGTACAAATGTCCCCAAGGAACGCGGCGGTGCTTTTGGGATTTGGGGGATTATCTCCGGAGCAGATCACAGAGGGCGTGAAGAGACTGCAGACCGTGTGGCTGTAACAGCCCGGAATCCGTTCGCCTGTAATTTCTGCAAGGTGCAACGGAGCGGCCGGACTGTTACCGATATCTGCTTTTGGAAAGTCAATAATTATTGATTGTCTGCGGGGGTGTCTTTTTCGGCGGAATCATTCTCGTCAAAGAATTCCTCTACCGTTTCGGCAGCCTTTTCCTCAGCGATTTTTACCTGCTCGGTGAGCGGGGTAAATGTATCCTGTGCCTCGGACTCCTTCTTTTCTTCGGAAATGCTCTCTGCTTCGGAACTTATCTCTTCCTCGGAAACATTCTCTTCCTCAGGGCTCTCATTGCCTTCGGGCTTCGTTTCTGTATTTAGGGAGACATAATTTCTGGAGGATTCCGTATCTGAGTCAAGGTCTTCACTGAAATCATCATAGTCGTCATCTTCGGGTACATCAACCACAGAATCCTTTTTCTGCATATAGTAATAAGCAGCGGCAGCGGCAGTACCTATTGCTGCAGTAAAAAGCAAAATTTTTCCAAATTTCTTTGCCATAATCGGGCGACTCCTTTCGTTTGGTTATTTATACCAATATTTTAATACAATTTTGTGATTTTGAAAAGAGAATATGTTTAAAATTTTGATTAAATCATGGAACTGTTGTATAATGATTCTGCTGGCGCAGAATCCAAGCCAGCTTACGCTGTCTTGCCATCACTTCGTGATGCCATTATACCGAGCCATGGCTTGAAAATCAAATGTCCTTTCAGGCCGCTTGATTTTCTGCGCTCAT
>CAJUTJ010000018.1 GCA_910589655.1 uncultured Acetatifactor sp.
CTCATGTTTTATAACTCTGTTGTTTAATAAGCTCTTTTATGCGTGTTCGAATATTTTCCCGCAAGCTGCCCTTTTGTCCGGTGGTAATGACGGTCCGGCCTTATTGGAACCAGATTCTTGCTGATGTCTTCATAGATATGCCGGAACAGTCTGTCCTGTTTCTGTGCGTCTGTTTCCAGCAGGATATAGATCAGGTCATTTTTCAGTATCCCAATGCTTAAGGTTCGGTTAACCATCATTTTATGTTTCCTGTGCTTCTCTTTTTCATCCGGTTCCGCCTCTGCATCGCGGATGATGTCTTCCGCAAGGTTGCTGATGTAGATTGTACTGTAAATATCCTGCAGCAACAGGACAGGCTTTGTTCCTGTGAAATTCTCCATCTGCAGACGGCCTTTCAGTGTCTCATATGCTGTTTCAATCCCCCATCTCATATGGTACAGTTCCGCAATTTGCAGGTGGTCAAAGGTTTCTGAAGTCAGGTTTGTGATCAGCACTTCGTCCCGGTCTTCCGGCAGCGGCACTTTAACCATCCGCAGGGTAATATGCCCAAGCTCTTCCATCCGTCGGCCGATATCCGTTCCTTTATAATGTCTGATCCGGCTTTTGTCCAGATAGATATCCACCCATGTATCCGGCCCGGACAGGGCAGCCTGCTCTTTTTTATAATCGCTGGATTTTAGACGCATGAGGAATAAGATACCTTTCTCCATCATCCGGATAAAAGCCGCGGTGGACGGGTATCCCCTGTCCATGACAACCAGAAACGGCTGTGAAGTGCCAATTGTTTCCGGCACACGGTCAATCTGTTCTTCCGCAAGGCGCATTTCATCAAACTTACATTTACAGCAGTCACTCTCCAGAATCATATGGTTCATAACATCATACAGACATCCAAGCCCTATGGAAGCCTGAGGTTTTGTTCCTTTCCTGCTGGATGTCCCGAATTCTTCCAGGGTTTCCTTTGTGGTAGGTATATTGATCCCTGAGCCGTCCACGGCAAGGACTAAATATCCATGAAATGTAGAAAATCCGGGATCCGCATAAAAGTTCCTGTTATGATGGCGGTAAAGCTCATAAAAAGCCAGTGGGTTCAGCTTCATGCGCTGTTTCAAATAGCCGGGCTTTGATATCTCTATCCCCGGATGTGCAGTTTTCATATAATTCCGCAGTTCCAGACTCAAAGTAATTCCCCTCCGGTTAATCATGGTAAACAGAAGATCAGTTAAAGGCATTTTTCGGTTTCTTATAAAAGAGGACGGATTCCCATCTCTGCAAAAATCCAGGAATTCATCCTGGTGGATCAAACTGATATCACAACAGGTACGTTTCTGAGAGTTTTTCATAAAATCACCTGCCCTATGAGAAAAAACATCAGTTATCTATTTTTATTATACAGCAAAAACACAGAAAAAAGAAACCTTTTACAATTCAAAATGCAAAAGATTCCTTAAGTTAATGACATTGCTATAAATCAAGGTTTTAGCAACAAAAAATAAGGTAGTATTTGACACCGCCATTATAATGGCGGAGGAAATTAAAATGAGAATATATCTCAGATCGATTACAAAAGCGGACACAAAACTGATTGTAAAATGGAGAAACAGTCCGAAAGTATCAGCCCATTGTCTGAATAAGAGATCGGTTACAGAAAAGTCTCATTTGGACTTTTTTGAAAAAAATATTGAAACGGGACAATATCAGCAGTATATCGTGGAACGGATTGAAGAGGATTTTGGCGTTGCGTCGTATCCGATCGCCACGGTATATCTGAAAGATATCGACAGCTTTAACCGTAGATGTGAGCTTTGTATTTTTACAAGTGATGATGAAGAATGGAATACCGAAAGTCAGAGTATTGCGATAAAAATGCTGCTGGATAAGGCATTTAACGAGTTTGGGCTGCATAAGGTGCATTCATAAGATTGCGTTTTATTAGGAAAACACACTGCCAAAGGGATTTTATGCTTTGGCGGGGGTCAGCCCGCCTCGGCGGTGTCAGTGGTGTTGATTTCAATATATTCGGCAATCCGGCGGAACTCGTCCGCAAACTTAAAATGAACGCTGATATTGCCGTTTTCGTAAACCTTGATATGGTCTACCAATTCAATCAGGATTTCGCGGGTCAGCTTTTCGATGTTCTGATATTTCGCAAAGGCTACC
>CAJUTJ010000019.1 GCA_910589655.1 uncultured Acetatifactor sp.
AAATACTATATCTTAAAACAGAAGGCAAAACCGCTGGAACACCCATAAATACTGGTCTACAGCGGTTTTTATACTTAACAAACTGTCAAAGACGGGATTTTATCATACTCATGCAAATATTACTATTTTATTTTACATCTTACGTAATAGTTCAGACAGTCCCTCCTGCGAAGCCAAAATCGCGTCCCTATACGATTTTGCGAGACATGAGGGCATCCAAACGCATTCTTTCCGCGTTTTGTGTGCATTCCCGTAACGGTTCAGTGCCCTGTCTGAACGGTTACTATCTTACAATTTTGTAAGCAAGGTTCCTTTTGGGTTATACTGTGATACAATATAAAAAGCATCCGTTCACAAGTATACGGATGCACTTGGCGGACTTATGTCCGGATTTGAGCACATGGCGCAGCTTAGGCCGCAATGTCTTAACGATACGAACCATAAGCGAATTCATGGGAAGCTCATAAAGAAGCTCATAAGGAAACTGATATAGAAACAGGAGGTGGCCGGAATGCATAAACTATTGCTTCTTGAAGATGATATCAGCCTGATTGACGGACTCACATATTCTTTGGAAAAAAGCGGATTTGAAGTAGAGGTGGCCAGAACCATAAAAGAAGCGGAGGAAAAGCTTATCCGGTGCAAAGAGTATGCTCTGCTTCTGTTTGATGTGACGCTGCCGGACGGGAATGGTTTTAGGCTGTGCGAGAAACTGCGGGCGGCGGGAGACAGGACGCCGATTATATTTCTTACGGCATCGGATGAAGAGACAAGCGTGATCCGGGGCTTGGACTGCGGTGGGGACGATTACATTACGAAACCTTTTAAATTGGGAGAATTGTGTTCCCGCATCAGAGCTTTGCTGCGGCGCAGCTCGGGACAAAACGCGGAAGAAAGCATTCTGCGCAGCGGAGCAGTGACAGTGGACTTGACAGAGGGAAAGGTGATGCTGCGGGGAGAATGTGTGAATTTTACGGGTGCGGAGTACCGTCTGCTGTGCCTGTTCCTGAAAAATAAGGGAAGAGTGCTTACGCGTACCATGATTTTAGATAAGCTGTGGGACGGAGCGGGGAACTTTGTGGATGATAATACGCTTTCCGTGTATGTCCGCCGTCTGCGGGAGAAGCTGGAGGAGAATCCGTCTATGCCGGAGTATCTGAAAACGGTCAGGGGAGTGGGATATCAATGGGAGATGCATTGACTGTTTGTGTCCCGGACAGCATGTCCGATAGTGTGTAGGATAGTGTGAGAAGAGTTTCTAACTGCTTTAGCAATTTTTGCTCACAGCAAGGACTGTTTCGCAGAGAAACTCTAAGTCTCACACCGAGAAATGCCCGAAAACACGGCATTTCTCATCCGGATTTGAGATTCCGCGGAGCGGAATCATGGAGGATTGTATGGAATTTTTGTATGAGAAGAGAGTGCGAAATTTTTTTCTTTGCTTTGTGGCGCTGTGTGTATTTCAAGTGTGCTTTATGGGACTTTCAGGGCTGTTTCAGGCACAGGTGCTTAGGCGGGCTCTAATGGAACGTGAGCTTGGGGCGGCGTCTTATCTATTGGACAGAGGCGTCCCTTCCACGGTGCTTGCATCCGCATGGAATCACAGGGAGGGGACGGAAGCGGGAAGGGCGCTGCTGGAAAAGATCGGACATACGGAGCAGAATCGGAATTACATAATGCTCCTTGCCGAAGAGACTTCCGTTCCTGTTCTGCGGCTGATGGCGGCGGAAGGGATCCTGTTTTCTGCCATTCTGCTTTTGTGTCTGGGGATTTTCCTGAGGGGGCAGGAACGGATGTATGAAAAGGCGGAAAAGATCATTGCCGAATATGCGGAAGGCCGGTTCGATACGCATTTGTGGAAGGGCGGAGCCGGAGCGTTCTGTCGTCTGTCCGGGCAGGTGGAACAGCTGGCGTTGTCCCTTCAAGCAAAAGGGGAAGCCGAGCGCAAAGCAAAGAAATTCCTGCAGGATATGATTTCCGATATATCCCATCAGCTGAAAACGCCGTTAGCGGCATTGGATATGTATATGGAAATTCTGTCCGGAGAAGCCGAAAATCCGGAAACCGTAAGAACCTTTTCCCAGAAATCTCTGGCTTCTCTGGAACGGATGGAGCAATTGATTCAGGCTCTTTTGAAAATGGCTCGTCTGGATACGGGAAATATCGTTTTTGAGAAGAAAAAGTGTTTTATATCGGAGATAACCATGCAGGCGGCGGGAGAGCTATTTGAACGGGCAAGGCGGGAACAAAAGGAAATAATAATGGAGGGCCTTCCGGATGCCTGTCTCTATTGTGATCCGGAGTGGACAGGAGAAGCGGTGGGAAACCTGATAAAAAATGCATTGGATCATACAAAAGCGGGAGGAACCATAAAGATTGCGTGGGAGCGTTCCCCGGCAATTTTCAGGCTGACGGTAACGGACAACGGATGCGGCATCGCGCCGGAAGATATTTACCACATTTTTAAACGTTTTTACAGAAGCAGAAGCTCCAGTGACAGACAGGGGGCGGGTCTTGGGCTTTCCCTTGCGAAAGCCATTGTGGAAGGGCAGGGCGGGACTTTGTCCGTGGAAAGCAGTCCGGGGGAGGGAAGCGCTTTCCGTATATCCTTCCCCGTCTCCTGAGTCCCGCTTTTTTTGTATTGCAGCAAGGGGCTAAAGGAGTCCAACGTTGGACTCCTTGAAACACCTGAGTCCCGCTTCTTTTGCATTGCAGCAAGGGGCTGCGGAAAAGGTTCCTTACGGATCTGTAAGCTGCCGTTCACCGGATTGTAAGACGGCAGCGGTATACTTTTCCGGTAGCTGTAAGAGATGGCAGGAGAGCCATAAAGCCGCAGATTTGTCTGCAGCCTGTGACGGCTGTCGCTGCACTATAATCAAGAGAGAAAGGCAAGGTGTGTATCATTGGAGATTCTAAAGGTGGATAATTTACGGAAAGTTTACGGAAACGGCGAGAACAGGGTGGAAGCGGTGAAAGGCGTCTCCTTTTCCATGCAAAAGGGTGAATTCGGCGCCGTGGTGGGAGTGTCCGGTTCGGGCAAAAGCACATTGCTCAACTGTATCGGAGGCTTGGATGATGCGGATTCCGGAAAGGTGCTGATAAACGGTGAGGATATTTTTTCCATGGGGGAAAACGAGCGCACCGTTTTCCGCAGACAAAATATCGGCTTTATATTTCAGTCCTTTCATCTGATACCGGAGCTGGATGTGGAGCAGAATATTATTTTCCCGCTGCTGCTTGATTACCGGAAGCCGGATAAGGAGCGTGTGGAGGAAATTTTGGAAGTGCTGGGGCTGCAGAACAGGCGGAAACATCTGCCCGGACAGCTTTCCGGCGGACAGCAGCAGAGGGTTGCCATCGGTAGGGCGCTGATTATGAGACCGGCCCTTGTCTTGGCGGATGAACCCACCGGGAACTTGGATTCACAGAGCAGCCGGGATGTAATGGATCTGCTTTGCAAGGCGTCCAGACATTACCGACAGACCGTGTTGATGATTACCCATAACATGAACCTGACTTCCATGGCAGACAGGGTGTTCCGGGTGGCGGACGGTACACTGGAGGAACTGGGAGGTGTGCAGCAATGAAACATTATTTAGAGCTGGTATCCGTTTCGGCAAAGCACCGCGGAAAACAGGATTGGATGACCAAAATATGCATTATATTGTCAGTTTTTCTGGTAACGGTGATTTTCAGCATGGCGGATATGGAGATGCGTTCCCAAATGGCACAGGCGGTTAAAACCGACGGCAGCTGGCATGTGGCGTTTGTCATAAATGAAGAACAGAGGGCATTGTTGGAAGCGCGGCCGGAAGTGGAAAGGACGGCGCGTTATAACGCATTGAATTATTATTTGACAGAAGGTTATCAAGTGGAAGGGCTTGAAACGGGAATATGCGGATTTGACAGGGAATTTCTGGAAATGATGCCTGATGTAGAAATTCTGGAAGGGGAATTCCCGGAAAATGAGGAGGGGGCGGTTATCAATGAACTGACGGAATATAAGCTGGGTGTGGGAATCGGAGATATTGTCACATTGACGACCCCATGGGGAGCCGCCGTAGAGTACCGGGTCACCGGCATCTGCAAGGAGACGGTTTTGACGTCCAAACTTGACGCCTCTATAATGCTGTTGAACGGGGAGGCGATTTCGAAGCTGTACAAGGAAGATACAGGAGAGGGAAAGGAGATGATTACTTATGTGGTTTTCCGCCCTTTTTGCAATATTCAGAAGGCCGTAGAGGAGATCTGCTCAGAGCTTGGCATAGAGCAGAGTCAAGTGAGCCAGAATGTGAAAGTACTCATGCTTATGTTTCAAAGCAGAGATCCTTATATGATGACATTCTATTTTGTAGCGGCGGTTCTGGCGGTTTTAGTCATGACGGCGGGCGTTTTGATGATTACATCCAGCATGAACAGCAATGTGGCGCGCCGGACAGAGTTTTTCGGGATGATGCGTTGTCTGGGAGCCACAGGGAAACAGATCATCCGGTTTGTCAGAAGAGAAGCTTTTCATTGGTGTATCAGTGCAATTCCCGCAGGAGTTTTGGCGGGTATTGTTGTCACATGGGCGCTGTGCGGAATGCTGCGATTGCTAAGTCCCGGCCTGTTTGACGGAATGCCGCTGTTGGGGATCAGCTGTCCGGGGCTTGCGGCGGGAATCATCATGGGATATATTACGGTCTTTTTAGCGGCGGGGAAGCCTGCCAGACGGGCGGCCGGAGTATCACCCTTGACGGCAGTGTCGGGAAATGCGGGCACCGTCCAAGGAGCGAAAAAAGCGGCAAAAACGCGCTTTTTCAAGGTGGAAACGGCACTCGGCATACATCATGCTGTGGGAAGCCGAAAGAATTTCTTCTTGGTGACGGGATCTTTTGCATTTAGCATTATTTTGTTTCTGGCATTTAGCACGGCAATTGATTTTATGTACCATGCCATTGTGCCTCTTCAGCCCTCTGCGCCGGATTATTTTATATACAGCACGGATGATTCCAATTCCATTCCCGGAGAGCTTGCGGAACGGATCGGAGAATATCCCTGTGTAAAGCGGGTCTTCGGCAGAAGCCGTGAGGCGGTTACATTAGGGCCGGAAGAAAGCGGCGCGGCGCTGACGCTGATCTCTTATGACGAGCAGCAGTTTAAATGGGCTGAAAAGGAATTGTTGGAAGGAAGCATCAAGGATGCGGCGGAAGGAAAAGGGCTGCTTTATGCCTATACGAGCGGTGAGGAGGACAGTCTCTTGGGGGAAACTGTTGTGGTTTCCTATGGGGAGAATCGTTTGGAAGTTCCCGTCGCAGGGGTGTTGAGCAATGTGCCTTTTACTTACGGGGCGGGGAATAACACAAATGCCACGGAAAAGACCGCTGTCTGCTCCCAAGACTTATTCCGGGAATTATGCGGGGATTCGGGCTATGCGATGCTGAACATACAATTCCGCTCGGAAGTGACGGAGGAAGAAGTGCAGGAACTCCGCCGGATGGCGGAAGAGAGCTGTGGAGGCGGGATTGCCTTTTCCGACAAGAGACTGAGCAACCGTGAGGTGAAGGGGGCGAGTTATTCGCTGGCTGTTTTCCTGTATGGCTTTCTGGCGGTCATTGCCCTGATTGCATTCTTTAACATTATGAACTGCATTGCCATGAGCGTGTCCGCCCGCCTGCGGGAATACGGCGCCATGCGTGCCGTAGGTATGACGGTGCGCCAGCTGATCCGGATGGTGTGTGGGGAAACGATAACCTATATGATTTGGGGTATCGTGTTTGGCTGCCTTTTCGGGCTGCCCCTTAACAGACTGCTGTTTCATTCCCTTGTCACTTCCAGATGGGGAGATGCATGGGAATTGCCGGGAAAGGAACTGACGGTGATTCTGTTTGTCATGTTTTGTGCCGTCTGTCTGGCGGTGAAACGGCCTGCCAGACAGATCCGGGAGATGACGGTGGTGGATACCATAAATGTAGAGCCGGAAGCCGGAGGCAGCGGATACCATTGGAATATAGAGCCGGAAGCCGAAGGCAGCGTCACTTGTGCTGATCCCTCCATGTGCGGGGAGAAACACCGTATACCGTCTTAAATGCACGGGAAAAATGAAGCTGATTTTCATATCCTACCGCAGAACCGATATCTGCGATGGATAGGGAGGTCAGCTTTAATAATTCGGTGGCCTTTATCATGCGGTAATTGATTAAAAATTCCTGCGGGGATTTCCCCACGGATTTATGAAAGATTTTTCCGAAATAGCTGCGGTTGATTCCGCATACGGATGCAATATCTTCTATAGTTATGTTGTTCTGAAAATTCTGTTCGATAAAGCTGATGGCTTCTCTGATGTAAAAATCACTCATTTTACTGCTGCTGACCAGACTGGCGGACTTGGTTGACTGGATCAGATAATCGAAAAAAAGGTACAGATGACCAATCAAATGAAAGGGGGACTCCTTTGAATGCTGTACAATATACATCATTTCGTTAGCCATTTTTTCCCTTGTTTCTTTGGAGCGGGAGCGGAATACGGGCTGGTTTTTGGACAGATCCGTTCCGTCCAGAGCTTCTTTTACTCTCAACCCGTCGAATTCTATCCATGCGTATTCCCAGGGAAGTTCCTGATCCGCAATATAGGTGGTGATCTGTCCGGGAAAGATGAGAAATCCCTGTCCGCTCTTGACGGAATATGTCTGCGTCTCCCCCGAGGCATTGTCCGCATTGAGCGTTCCCGTGCCGGAAAAGACATAGTGGAACAGATAATGATTTCTGGATGCGGGTCCGAAGGAATGGGACGGGCTGCATTGTTCCCAGCCAAACTGATATAAACCTAAATCAATAAAATTTTCATTCGGAAAAATGGAAAATAACAAGTCGCTCATGATGCCTCCTTTTCCTATATAATAACTTCTCGGAATCTTCAGCCCTTATTTCATGGGGCTTTCAGAACCTATTTTTCAAAAATCACCCACTTTTTTCTCAAAAACACTTGACAAACCAGTCAAAAAATGCGGCGCTTCGCGCCCTTGATCAATAAGTACA
>CAJUTJ010000020.1 GCA_910589655.1 uncultured Acetatifactor sp.
AAATTCGGTCAAACTACGCCAAACTGTTCTCGTATAAATTGAGGGGTGAGAGGGAGTAAAAATCGCCTCTGAAATACCCCGAAATCAGGGCTGTGGTTGTCCTATTTTTTAACCACTAAAAATTGGGTGAAAATGGCTCTCGTTGTGTCAAATCAGGTCAAACTATATCAGCTTGTCTGGGTATAAGAAAACCCTGGAAAACCTTGATTTTCCGGGGTTTTTGAGCAATTTTGATACGGTTTGAACAGCCGATTATCGCTTGCTGAACTGCGGAGCGCGACGGGCCGCTTTGAGGCCGTACTTCTTTCTTTCCTTCATACGAGGATCTCGGGTGAGGAAACCTGCCTTCTTCAACACAGGTCTGTAATCTGCATCTGCCTGAAGCAGCGCTCTTGCGATGCCATGCCTGATGGCACCTGCCTGACCGGTGAACCCGCCGCCATGTACATTGACAATTACATCGAACTTTTCTGTGTTCTCGGTTGCTGCCAGAGGCTGGCGCACGATAACTTTAAGTGTCTCCAGTCCGAAATAATCATCCATGCTTCTCTTATTAATAGTAACATCGCCTTTACCGGGCACTAAATATACTCTTGCAATGGATTTTTTTCTTCTACCTGTACCATAATACTTTTCAGTCTTAGCCATGATTTATTTTCCTCCTATCCTTTAGAATGTCAGTACTTCAGGCTTCTGAGCCGCATGAGGATGCTCAGCCCCTGTATAAACATGAAGCTTAGTGTACATCTGTCTTCCTAAAGGTCCCTTGGGAAGCATACCTTTAACAGCCATTTCAACTACTTCCGTGGGCTTCTTAGCTAACTTCTCACGCAAAGTAGTTTCCTTCATGCCGCCCACGTAATCGGAATGATGATAATAAATCTTCTGATCCATCTTCTTGCCAGTAACTTTGATCTTTTCTGCATTGACAACGATTACATAATCACCGCAATCCATGTGAGGAGTGAAAATAGGCTTATTCTTTCCCCTCAAAATCTTGGCTACCTCTGAAGAAAGGCGTCCAAGAGTCATATCTGTAGCATCTACTACATACCATTTTCTAGTGATCGTAGCAGGACTTGCCATAAAAGTTTTCATGATATTTCCTCCGTATTACTGTTTTCATGGGATCAATTTCAGCAGATCCATAATTGTCCGGGATCTTCCCGCTCCGCAGATGTCCGGCTGCATTACAGGCTTCCGCAAGACTTGTCTTCTCTATTTCAAACGCATTGCCGGGGCTTTGGCTTAACGTTTAAAAGCGTTATCACACAGTTTTATATTATAGGATATGTTTTCTTGCGTGTCAACTTCTTTTTCGGAAAAAAGCCGAAATCCTGTAACAGTTCTGACAGGGCACTGAACCGTTACGAGAATGCATACAAAACACGGAAAGAATGCGTTTTGACGCCCGCATGTCTCGCAAAACCGCAAAACGGCGATCTCGCCCACGGCTGTCCAAGTGTTTATTCTAATCGCTTGGATTTAATCACGCAAAGGCGCGTGAAAACGCCTCGCGGTGGCGTGGGTGCGAAAAGCACCCTTCCGTTCAATCCATTTTCAGCATCTCGGAATATGCCATAATAAACGGGCCGCTTCCTTTTCCTTCATCCGTCAGATAAAACTCCGGATCCTGATAATTGTCCGTATTGTCGGCAGTGGCTTTAAAATAAATATCATGCAGTCCTTCCTCGTCCAGCTTTAATTCGGTCATCGCGACAAATGCCTTGACGGCAGCTTCCTTGTAGGATTCGTCCAGCCAGCCGTTACGGACACCTTTCAAAATGGTGTATACCATCATAGAAGTTCCGCTGACCTCCAGGCGGTTTGTGTCGGTGATTTCCCAATCCGCTACATTTGCCCACAATCCGCTTTCATCTTGATATTTCAGCACACCGTCCACAAACACCTTCAGAGCCTCTTTTCGATCCTCCAAATATTCCTCAGGCATGACCTCCATCACATCCACCATAGCCATGCCATACCAGCCCATGGCGCGGGTCCAATGATATTTACAGAGGTCGTCTGCGCTGTTGGCCGCATGCCAGTACATACCATCGGGTGCGAGCATTGTCTCCCTTACCCAGTCCAATCTTTTCTGTACGAGAGCAAGCTTTTCCGTATCTCCCGTCTCTGCCGCATAGCGGGAAATAAAAGGCTGCAGCATATAAATACCGTCCAGCCACACCTTATACTTCGGCGCCTTATCTTCTGCCCAGCCATGCCAATAATTATATCCCAGCCCCTCCTCGGTATATTCCACGGGAACAATATGGCCGGTGGTATTGGTGTAAGAGGTATCCGTCAGATCCCGGTACAAATCGGCACAAATCTGAAGGTAATCCTCCTTCTGCTCCGATATGCCTACACGCGCCAGCAAAGCGGCAGTCTTATAGCAATCCGCACCATGGCAGTCCACATATCCTGCCAAATTGGGAGACAGGTACTTATGCCCCTTCTCATCCGATACAATCATGGCATCCAGATACTCTTTTACATACTCCAGATATTCGGAATTTGCCTCCGGGTCAGTCTCATAAATATCATACAGCCCTTCCATAACCACACCGTTATAATAACTCCAGTCATACAGATAAGGTTTATCTCCGGGCGTCCGCTTTTCATTGTCCCATGAAAAATATTTCTTTTCGTCCGCTACGATCTCTCCGGGCAGATTGACTGTCGAGTCAACGGTAAGAGACTTGATATAGACCTCCGCCTTCCGTATTGCCTGCTCCATTCTCTCCTGCGTCATAATGTTTTCCTCGCTTTCCTGTGATGGTGTATTTTCCTCTCGATTCTCTCCAACCATTAAACTACCTTCAGTCCCCTCGCCTGTATCGGCCTCTGTCTGAGACGATGCCTCCGCCGCCACGCTTTCCTGCAAAGAAGCGGCCTTTCATTCAAAAAATTCATACCTCATCAGCATCAAGCCGTTGGCAGGCGCGGTAGGTCCCGCCGTGCTTCGATCCTTTGCCGCCAGAATATCCAATATACTTTCGGGCATTCGCTTACACTGCCCCGCTTCCAGCAATGTCCCCACAATAATTCTTACCATGTTGTAAAGGAAACCGTTCCCGCAGACTTTGATTACCAAGTCCGCGCCCTGCTCCTCCACCTGAACGGAATAAATTGTCCTTACCGTGCTTTCCACCTGCGCCCCTGTCTGACAGAAGCTTTTGAAATCATGCTCTCCCTCCAGATAAGCCGCCGCCTCCTGCATTCTCCTCACATCCAGTTCCGCGTAGGTAAAATGAGTATACAGCCTTTTTACCGGCATGGGAAATTCTCCGCGGTAAATTCGATATTCATACGTTTTGCGGCTTTTCACATGTCTGGGATGCCAGTCCAAGGGAACCTCCTCCGATTTTTGAATGCGGATATCCTCGGGCAGCCGCTGATTCAGGGCATAGGATATCTTCTTTCCCGGCATCTGGTGGCTGGTGTCAAAGACCGCCACGTTCCCCACCGCATGAACTCCCGCATCCGTTCTGCTGGCTCCAATCACTTCAATCGGCTCTCCTAACAGCTCCGTCAGGCATCTGTTCAACTCCGCCTCAATTGTATTACCGTTATTTTGAATCTGCCACCCATGATAATTGGTTCCGTCATAGGCGACCACCAGTCGAACTCTCTTCACACTAACCTCCATGATTCCGCTCTGCGGAATCTTAAATTCGAATGAGAAATGCCGTATTTCAGGCATTTTCGGTGTGAGACATAAAGTTTCTCTGCGAAACAGCCTTTGCTGTGAGCAGCTAGAAACTCTTCTCACACTAACCTCCATAATTCTATTATATCATCAGTCTTCCCGCCCCGATGCTCACTGCCAGATAAACAAAAATGCAGAGATACGCGGCCCTGTCACGTTTCTGATATGCCAAAGGCTTCATCTTGGTTCTGCCTTCGCCGCCGCGGTAACATCTTGCCTCCATGGCCATGGCAAGATCGTTGGCACGCCGGAATGCTGAAATGAACAAGGGCACCAGCAGCGGAACCAGCGCTTTGGCACGCTTGACCAGATTACCGCTCTCAAAATCCGCCCCTCTTGCAATCTGTGCCTTCATGATCTTATCCGTCTCTTCCAGTAATATAGGGATAAAACGCAATGCAATTGACATCATCATGGCCACTTCATGCACCGGCACCTTAAAAATCCTCAAAGGACGCATCCCCTTTTCCATGCCGTCCGTCAGATTATTCGGCGTGGTAGTCAGCGTCATAATTGATGAACCGATTACCAGCATCACCAGCCGCACCGCCATAGTCACCGCCGTCCGCAGCCCTTCCTTGGTGATGGTAAACTTCCAGAGAGACACCAGCGTTTCCCCCGGAGTCAGAAACAGATTAAACACCACGGTAATGAGCAGCAAAAACAAAATGGCTTTCATACCCTTCACCATAAATTTAAAGGGCACGTGGGACAGCTTTATCACCAATGCCAGAAAAACGGCGGCAATGAAATAACCTATAAAATTACGAAAAAAGAAAAGAGAAACAATATACAACAACGTACCCGCAAGCTTTACTCTGGGATCCAGCCTGTGAAGTATCGAATCCGTCTGATAATATTGTCCTAATGTTATATCTCTAAGCATTTTCTCTTCCTATACTAAATCTGTTACTGTTCACTCCGCGACCAGTAACGCATGCACAGAAACCGCAAAACAGCGGTTTCGCGCAGGTTGCCCAAGCGATTATTCTAATCGCTTGGGTTTGATCACGCAAAAAACGCGTGAAAGCGCCTCTCGGCGGCGTGGGTGTGAAAAGTAATCTAAATCTTCCTAAACTATAATATAAAATATCCTTATCCTATCGGTCCCAAAAAAATTGCTCTAAAACAATTTCCCCGACGGCCGACGCTTTAGCGCCTCCGCTATCGTATCCGCCGCCTCTTCAATGGTGGTAGCGTTGCCGTCCACAGGCAGCCCCCTCCGCTTAAGCTCCCGCAGAATATAAGTCACCTGAGGCGCTGCCAGCCCCACCTCTTCCAGCTCTTTATAATGGCCGAAGACCCGCTTGGGGATGTCATCATACATTACACGTCCCTTGTTCATGACAATGATGCGATCCACATATTCCGCCACATCTTCCATGCTGTGAGACACCAAAAGAATGGTCATGCCAGACGACTGCTGTAATTCCTTAATCTGATGCAGAATCTCGTCCCTGCCCTTGGGATCCAATCCCGCAGTGGGCTCATCCAAAATGAGTACCTCCGGCTTCATGGCAAGCACTCCGGCAATGGCCACCCTCCGTTTCTGCCCTCCGGACAGTTCGAATGGCGACTGGTAAAACAGCTCATCGGGAAGCCCTACCTTCCGCAAGGCATCATAAGCACGCAGCTCCGCTTCTCTTTTCTCCAGTCCCAGATTCTTAGGTCCAAAACAGACATCGGAAAACACGTCTATTTCAAACAGCTGATGCTCCGGATACTGGAAGACCAGCCCCACCTTGCTCCGCAGCTTTTTCATATCGAAATCTTTTTCGTAAATATCTTCCCCGTTAAAAAAAATACGGCCGGAACCGGCTTTCACCAATCCGTTCAGGTGCTGCATCAAAGTGGATTTCCCCGATCCGGTG
This sequence comes from uncultured Acetatifactor sp., assembly GCA_910589655.1. Taxonomy (GTDB): domain Bacteria; phylum Bacillota; class Clostridia; order Lachnospirales; family Lachnospiraceae; genus Acetatifactor. The sequence continues at coordinate 5,584 of CAJUTJ010000020.1, forward strand.
TGCCCGATAATTCCCACAAACTGACCGTCGGGTATCGTCAGGCAGATATCGTCCAAAGCCTTAATGGCAAAAGGAGTATCTTCACCATAGATATAATTGACATGATCCAAAATAATTGACATGGTTATTAAGCTCTCCCCTCATGACATTAAACAGTCGGCAAGTTCCTCAATGGTCAGAATTCCGTTAGGCAGTTCAATGCCGCGTTTCTGCAGTTCATGGGCAAGCAATGTTACCTGAGGCACATCCAGACGCAGTTCCTGCAGCCTTTCCACCTGAGAAAATATTTCTCTCGGCGTCCCCTCCATGGCAATTTTCCCGCTGTCCATGACAAAAACCTTATCTGCATGGATGATTTCTTCCATATAGTGAGTGATCAGTATTACCGTGACACCCTCCACCTGATTCAGCCCTCTGGCGGCACGAATCACTTCTTTACGTCCATTGGGATCCAACATGGCCGTTGGTTCGTCCAACACGATACACTTGGGATGCATGGCAAGCACTCCGGCAATGGATACTCTCTGTTTCTGGCCTCCGGAAAGCTTATTGGGGGAATATTTGCGGTACGCGTACATGCCCACTGCCTTCAAGCTTTCCTCCACACGTTCCCAAATTTCTTTGGTGGGAACACCCATGTTTTCCGGCCCGAAGCCTACATCCTCCTCAACCACCTGACCGATAATCTGATTATCGGGATTCTGGAACACCATTCCCGCCGTCTGCCGGATATCCCAGACTTTATTCTCCTCGGAGGTGTTCATACCGTCCACCCACACAGTGCCTTCCGTGGGTGTGAGAATGGCATTGATATGTTTTGCGAGAGTGGATTTTCCGGAACCGTTATGACCTAAAACGGCAATAAACTGCCCCTGCTCGACCTCTAAATTGACGTGATCCACTGCCGTGGTAATCCCCTCCACATTACCTTCCTCATCACGCCTGATATATTCATATACAACTTCCTGTGTCTTTAAAATGCCCATACTATGCCGTTTCCTTTTTTACTCTGCTCCTATTATAGTAAATGAAGGAGGGAATTACAAGTTTTCTTTTCATTCTTCCGATTGCGTGTTACATGCATGTTACTGTTCACTCCGTTCACAGCACCCTATGCACAGAAATCGCAAAACAGCGATTTCGCGCATGTCTGTCTCGGGTTTATCACGCAGAAACAGCGTGAAAACACCTCGCGGCGACAGCGAGTGAACAGCAGCACATGCATAACAAAAAAATCCGCCGGATTTACAAAATCCTGTCCTCATGATAAACTTAAATGAAATATTTCCTGCCAAAACTTACGAAACCGGAAAGGACAATCTGATATGGATAGATCAAAATTACTAAAAATGCTGGCGACACTGAGTGCAATCGTTGTTATCGCGGGCAGCCTTACGCGCCTTATACGCGGTGATTCCATGAGCCTGTCGGAATATGCACAACGCAATCCGCCTGTCTCGCAGTCCGGAGAAAACAATTCTTCCGGTTCCGATACACTGCCTGAAACCGATGCTTCCGGCATGTCAGGAGAAAATCCTTCCGCCTCTTCGGCAGGCAATGGCTCCCCCGGCACTCTCGGCAATCCCGCAGACGGAGACCTCTCCGGCAGGCCGGCAGGCAGCGGCTCCCCCGACGGTGAAAACTTGATGACAGAAAACTTGCAAAATGAAACCTCTCTGCTTACCGGAGCCTCCTTAAACGGCACTTCCCAGCTGGAACAACGCGTTACCCTGACGGATGATTTCTATTATGAACCGCTGTCGGATCATCTCCGCCGTTATATCACCGGAGTCTCTTATCCCGCCGTAAATACGGAAGAAGAGGCCGCATTGCCGGCTGTCAGCTATGACGATTTACGCTATGTTCATGTACTGCATTACGACTTTGACGGAAATCCTGCAGAGGGAGAGCTTATTTGCAATGAATACATTGCACAAGATCTCGTGGAGATTTTCTACGAGCTTTATTATAACGAATATCAGATTGAACGAATGGTGTTGATTGACGAATACGACGGCGATGATACCGCTTCCATGGAAGACAACAATACCTCCTGCTTCAATTATCGGGTAGTGGAAGGCAGCGAAAGCCTCTCCAAACATGCTTACGGACTCGCCATTGACATCAATCCCTTTTACAATCCTTATGTCACCTATGAGAGAGACGGCACCGAAAAGGTTTCTCCCGCTGCCGCCTTGGGATATGCGGATCGCTCCGTAAACTTTCCGTACAAGATAGACGAGGAAGATCTCTGCTGTCGTCTTTTCAAGGAGCACGGCTTTATATGGGGCGGTAACTGGAACAGCCTGAAGGATTACCAGCACTTCCAGAAAACCCCAAAATAATTCTGCCCCTATTTATATCTTAATGTCCGTCCACTTTCCTTTGCGGAACCGTATACTGGCAAAAAGGAATCTGGACACCTGATCCGCCAACACGCCAAACCAAATACCGGTAATGCCCATGTCAAGGACATACCCAAAGAAATAGGATCCCGCCGTCCGCACAAGGGTGACACTGATTGTAGAAGCAATGGCCGTATAAAGAGTGTCCCCCGCCCCCCGCAGGCAGCCCATATAAATTACCTGCGCAATCTGCAGCATAACCACAAAGATAATGACATACATAATGCTGACGCCGATGTCCACAATCTCTTTCTCTTCAAAAAACAGGCTCATCAGAAGCCGTGCACCGCAGAAATACACAATTGCAAGCACCGCGGCGATGACTCCGCCTATCATACGGCAGGTTCTGCCGTATTCTTTTGCCCGCTGAGGCTGTTTCGCTCCTAAGCTGTAGCCGATCAACGCCACCGCCGTGGCCTGAAGCCCGTCTCCGAAGGAAAAGGACAGCCCCATAATATTCATCCCCACTTGATGAGCTGCCATAGCGTTTGTCCCTTGCTTTGCCGCCATAATAGCAGTGAGCATAAAGCCGATGCGCATCAATACCTGCTCGGCAAACACACTGTAACCCACTTTAACAATATTCAGGAACGCCTCCATGGACGGCTTTATCTTCCGGCTGAATATATACGGAATACTGACAAAATTATCTTTCTTCCACACGGACAATACACTCATAACGCTGGCCACCACCGTACCCAGTACCGTAGCAAGGGCGGCGCCTCTGATTCCCAGCGCCGGGAAGCCGAAATGGCCTTGAATCAGAAGGTAATTGAATAAAATGTTCACCGTATTGGACACAAGATTAGTACGCATAGTAATTCGAGTATTCCCCGCTCCTCGCTGGGCCGAATTAATACCCATTTGAACCACATTGAAAATCATGCCTCCCATGATAATCCTGAAATATGTAACCGCACTGTCATGAGTCAGCTCTTCCGAGCCGCACAACCGGATAATGGGATCGGCAAAAGCCACCAGCAGGAAGCTGAGAGCTGCGGCAGCCAACACAATAAATACCAGAAAAGTGGCAAAAATCTTATTCGCTTCCTCCCCTTTTCCCTGTCCCTTCCGCCTTGCCACCAGTGCCGAAATCGACACATTCGATGCAATAAAAAGGGACAGTCCCAGAAATTTGGGCTGAGTAGTAAGCCCCACTGCCGCAACCGCATGGGATCCGAGAGAGCTTACCATAAGCGAGTCCACCAGTCCTGCAAAAGCAGTAAAAAAAGACTCCAAGATGGCAGGCCATGCCATATCCAATGTCTTTTTTATATCGTCCTTATTATAACTATGAAACATTTCTGTACCCCTTGCACATATCAATCAATCTTCTTGACAATGGAATCCTATTGGGGATTCTATTGTATGAAAGTGTCTTTCTTTGAAACTTCCGCCCTATATGCTTTACATTCATTATAAGACACCAACATCAAAAAACAAGTGAGAAAACTGTCCTATTATAATGCAAAACACTGTTATTTTATGGGGTGCCCCGATTCCTTTTCTCTGCCGGCATGTTTCCTTTGGGTGCCCGTGTGCATAAAAAGAGCCGGATCCCGTATCTCACCGGAATCCAGCCCGAAACATTACATTTTAAATCTTATACCAGTTCAAGAATTACTTCCATAGCCGCATCGCCTTTACGAGGACCAATTTTGATGATTCTGGTGTAACCACCCTTGCGGTCTGCGTACTTAGCTCCGTACTCATCAAACATCTTTGCAACCAAATCTACTTTCTTGGTATTTCTCTTTCTTCCGGCTGCCTCCTTGGGAACATAAACAACCGGATTCAAAACTCTCAATATCTGACGTCTGGCATGAGTTCTGGAAGGAAGATCTTTTTTGATTTCCTTTTCCACAGACTCAAATTTGGTCACTTTTTTGCCGTCCACTACTTCCTTTACACGTCTTCCGTCCTTATCCTTTACGGGAACCTTAGCGGTAACCTTAACCATCTCAAAATTGTCTTTTTCCTTAATCGCCATTGCGATAAGACCCTCGGCAATCTTCCTTACTTCCTTAGCCCTCGCCTCTGTAGTAATGATTCTTCCGTGATAAAGCAATGCCGTTACTTGATTTCTAAGCAGTGCCTTTCTCTGGGAAGAGGTTCTGCCGAGTTTTCTATACTTTGCCATGTTTCTTTTCCTTTCTCCGTTCATGGTACATCCGGCCACGCTCTTTGGACTTACTTACCGAATGTGTTTCGATCTGCCATTAAGAGATGAACTTCCGGCGTACTCTTTGGACTTACCGCCCGAAGATATCCATATTTCTTCTCCCACTAACCTGCATGCCACAGCTTCACCGCGGCCCAATTCAGGATCGTGAAATGCTTTTATATACTACTCCTCACTGGGATTCAGCTGTAATCCCAGCTCTTTTAATTTTGCCAATACCTCTTCCAATGATTTGCGGCCAAGATTACGAACCTTCATCATATCCTCGGAAGTCTTGTTGCACAGTTCTTCTACCGTGTTGATGCCGGCTCTCTTCAAGCAATTATACGAACGAACGGAAAGCTCCAGCTCGTCAATGCTCATCTCCAGAACCTTCTCCTTCTCGTCGTCTTCCTTCTCTACCATAACTTCCGCATTCTTGGCATTTTCGGACAAATCAATAAAGAGACTTAAATGTTCACTCAAAACCTTTGCCGCAAGGCTTACCGCCTCATCGGGAGCCAGTGTTCCGTTAGTGAACACGTCAAGTGTCAGCTTATCATAATCAGTAATCTGACCTACACGGGTATTATTAACAGTAACGTTAACCCGCTCAACCGGTGTATAAATGGAATCAACCACTATCACACCGATGGGTAAGTCTTCGTGTTTGTTCTTATCGGCGCTTACATAACCGCGGCCTTTGGTGATCGTCAGCTCCATGTAAAGCTTTGTATCCTTGCCACTCAAAGTAGCAATTACCAGATCCGGATTCATAATCTCGATATCCTGATCCGTCTGAATATCGGAAGCATGGACAACGCCCTCTCCCTGAAATTCAATATATGCAGTCTTCGCTTCGTTAGTCTCGCTGTTATTCCTGATAGCAAGGCTCTTGATGTTCATAATAATCTCCGTCACATCCTCCTTGACACCGGGGATGGAACTGAATTCATGGAGAACACCCTCAATCTTAACCTGACTAACAGCAGCTCCGGGCAAGGAGGAAAGCATGATTCTTCTCAAAGAATTACCAAGAGTGATACCATAGCCTCTCTCCAAAGGCTCTACGACAAATTTGCCGTACTTTTTGTCTTCTGAAATCTCAGCAACCTCAATATTTGGTCTTTCAAAATCAAACACTGCAAATACCCTCCTTTTTTGGGGCTTACTTGGAATACAACTCGACAATAAGCATCTCGTCCACAGGAACATCAATCATCTCTCTGGTAGGAAGATTCTTAATGTTTCCCTTGAAATTCTCAATGTCAACGTCCATCCACTCGGGTACAAGTCTGCCACCGGTCACTTCGATGATATCCTTGTATCTCTGCATGGACTTAGCGCTCTCCTTAATTTCGATAACATCGCCTGCCTTCACCAGATAGGAAGGAATGCTTACCACTTTGCCGTTTACAAGAACATGCTTATGGCCTACAATCTGTCTTGCCTCTCTTCTGGTTCTGGCAAAGTTCATTCTGAAAATTACACTGTCCAGTCTGCGCTCCAGCATAACCATCAGGTTCTCACCTGTCATACCCTTCATTCTGTCAGCCTTCTCATAGTAATTTCTGAAAGGCTTCTCCAGAACGCCGTATATGAACTTAGCCTTCTGCTTCTCACGAAGCTGAAGACCGTACTCACTTACCTTCTTGCCTGCCCTTGCATTCTGTCTGTTTGATTTCTTGTCATATCCCAAATAGGAAGGCTCTAGGCCAAGGGATCTGCATCTCTTTAATACGGGTGTGCGATTTACTGCCATTTTACTTTTCTCCTTTAATCAGATGTTTACAATACCGTCCTGCGATACCTTCTTCCAACATATTATATTACTTCTTCTCACACTAAACTCTTCTGCGCTTAGGAGGACGACAGCCGTTATGAGGAACGGGTGTCACGTCACGAATACTAACTACTTCCAATCCGCATGCGGAAAGTGCTCTGATTGCCGCCTCTCTTCCTGAACCGGGTCCTTTTACAAATACGTCTACGGATTTCAATCCATGTACCAAAGCAGCCTTTGTAGCTGTCTCTGCTGCCATCTGTGCAGCATATGGAGTAGATTTCCTTGAACCTCTAAATCCCAGACCACCGGCGCTTGCCCAGCTCAAAGCATTACCTTCGTTATCGGTCAAGGTAACGATTGTATTATTAAAAGAAGACTGGATATGTGCCTGTCCGCGTTCAACGTTTTTTCTGACGCGCTTCTTTGTTACTTTTTTTGCAACCTGTTTAGCCATTTTAAACTAACCTACTTTCTCGTTAAATTTACAGTTACATTTCGTAATGTGCTTCGTATTCATGGAACCGAATGTCAATCAACCGCTCCATTACTTTACGCAATTACTTTTTCTTGTTTGCTACGGTACGCTTAGGACCCTTACGGGTTCTTGCATTGTTCTTGGTATTCTGACCGCGGACAGGAAGACCCTTACGATGACGGATACCACGATAACAGCCGATCTCCTGAAGTCTCTTGATATTCAGGGCAACTTCACGTCTCAGATCACCCTCTACCACAACGTTCAGATTCTCGATAGCTTCTGAAATCTTCTTTACTTCCTCGTCGGTGACATCTCTCACTCTGGTATCGGGATTTACGCCTGCTTCTTTTAAAATCTTGTTAGAAGTAGGTCTGCCGATGCCGTAGACATAAGTCAAACCGATCTCAATTCGTTTTTCTCTAGGTAAGTCTACACCTGCGATACGAGCCATTTACATTTCCTCCATTTCTCTGCATCTTAATCTTGATGCATCTGCATCTGTCGCTCGATGCTTTTGCGTACATATTGGTCCGTTAATTATAGTACGCATTTCGTTACTAATTGACTGGGGTTTCCACCCAATCGGATCTGCATCCAATCTGTCTGTTCCGAAAGAAACAGTGCCAAGAAGTAATCCCTGTAAGCCCTATCCCAGTTCTATGATAATCAATGCCGCAGCATTGGTTCAGCCGCACATAAAAACCGGACAAGAACTCACTTGACTTGCAAATCTGAAAATCAGATTATGAACAAGCGGTGATTATCCCTGTCTCTGCTTATGCTTCGGATTCTCGCAGATAACTCTGATGCGTCCTTTTCTCTTGATGACTTTGCACTTTTCGCAAATTGGTTTTACTGATGATCTAACCTTCACGTTAAACCCTCCTTTCAAAAAAGACCGTTTCATATTATAACATAAGGGCTGCCGCTTGGCAACCCCTATCTTCAATAATGTTATTTATTTCCAAAAAGAGTACCCTTATAAGTCGCCCACCAATGCGAACCCTTTAACTCAGCTTTTTCCAGATCAAGAGTTCCGTTTATCCATGTTTCAAACTCGTCATGATACTCCTGATAAGATACATGCTCCGGAATATCCTCATATTTTGAATAAGTATTGACAATTTCTTTTTCCACCGTAACAATTACGCATGGCGCTGCAGAAGAATCATCAGAGCCTTGAACCGCACTTTCATCTTGATAAACCGTCCGGTAAATGCCGTCTATTCTTTCTATTGTAGTCAGATATAAAACCACACCTGATTCCGAGCGGATGCAGGCTGGAATATATGTTTGACTGATTCAAGACATTCTTTTATATTCACTGGAATCACCCCACATAAAATATTTATTCTCCAAAAAATAATTAATTTAATTCGATATCGCCAATCATATATTGTCTTATATCTTACTATCCGTAACAGCTCATTCATATCCTTCACAAACAATCGGAAAATACACTTTTGCCAACTGCTGAACGGAATTGCTGCGTATTTTTTTGCATGACAGTTATTTCCGCAGTTCTTTCCACGCATGGCACCCCATACTGCCCACCGCCAAAACGGCTATGGCAATTATACGGAACGTAAATCTGGCGTGCAAGGCCGAATGATGCTGAACCGCTATAATCCACACAAAGGGGATACAGAATATTGCCAGATAGGGAACCAGTTCCGCCAATATTTCTTTCGTCCCTCTCTTCCGAAACGCCATCACCACCAGCGTCAGCGAAACCGCCGCCACAAGCACCGCCGCTACCGGATAAACTATGTGATCATATTCCTGCAGATTCAGTCCGATCACATAGAAACCGCCGTTCAGACGAGGTCTGCCCCCAATCGCCTCCGTCCTGCCGATAATCGACCATAGGGCATCCTTTATGGTTCCCGTATGCAGAGTCAGATCCGCGATAACCCATTTCATTGCCCACATACCTGCATAACCGATTCCCCAAAACACGCTGTAGCCCATCACTTTTTGGATTTTGTCCTTCAATGCACTCCAAACAGAAGCATCTTTCATGCCATGTGAGGAACTGCTATGACCCTCTTCCTCCCTGCCCACATCATTCATAAGGAAGAAAGCGCACAGGGGAAATCCCAGCGTTGCCGCAGGATAAGTCAAAAAATCGAAATAAGAAGTCAGAATCCCTACCGTTAGAAAGAACTCCGGATATAAGTTCTTCTCCCGCAGCCAGTCATTTTTCACTAACATAAAAATAAGCGCCGCTAATATAATGATCCAGCACACTGTCATGGTCAAAGATACCAATACAAGTAAAGGCTTCATAAACAAAAAACCCACCACCATAGCCGCCGCTACACCGGATTGCTTTTTTTTCACAGCCAAGCCCATTACAACAGCCATCAATATAATCTGTACCGCCACACCCATGACGGCAATCTGTTCCCAGCTGAACAGCATAAGCAGCGGCTTCAAATACACAAGATATCCATGCCAGTATCTGGAATACTCATGGATAAACATATTGTCTGTGCTCTCTCCGGAACAATATGCCCTCAGAGAAGCTTCCGGCGTCCAGAATTCTTCCTCTAAATCATTGTGGTACATCCACATAGCCTGCTCAAAGACATTCTTTTCCGGAATTTTTTCTATGGCATTCTGTACCATAATGGCATCTGTATAGGACTCCCGCTTCGTCTGGATATAATTGGAAAGCCCATGCCCCGGATTCTGATCCGCCTCTCTCAGCATCACATCCACACTGACTGCCACATGCTGCTTCATTCTCCCTATAGGCAGACAGAAAACCAAAACCAGTAAAACGGTTCCCAGCGCCGCGCTCCCTGTCAAAAGAAGCGCCGTATTCCTCAACAGTTTTCCAAACTGTGCTCTCACTTATTTATCTCTCCAAATAATGCGTCCCTTGCTCAGATCATAGGGAGACAGTTCCAAGGTCACTTTATCTCCGGGCAGAATACGGATAAAATTCTGGCGCAGCTTTCCGCTGATATGTGCCAGTACACGATGCCCGTTTTCGAGCTCCACCTGAAACATAGTGTTTGGCAGTTTTTCCACTACCGTTCCTTCGATTTCGATTACATCACTTTTAGACATACACTTCCTCCAACAACTTCTTTTCCAATTCTTACTTTATTGTCACTCTCTTTACAGCATACTTCTTTGCTCTGCACTTCTTTTTTATGCTTTTATCATTCCTGCATTATTATATCGGAGAATATTGTTCTCCGCTTTTCGTTTCCGCACCCTGTATTTCCATATCGGATGCGTGACTCAAATTATATTGTTTCACCGCAAATTTTATCTCTTCCGGATATATCTTCCCGCCTCTTTGGAGCTTGCACAGCAGCTCTTCATCCACGGTCTGCGTAATGGGCTGAATATGTTTCCTTTTTTTCTTCTTGGGCTTATCGGGAATCTTTAACTTTCCGTCACACAGAAAGACATACTCTCCTTCCTGAGCCACAATCACATATAAACGGTCTTTATCATGTCCTGCCTTAGAGACTGCAAACTGTCCTATCATCTTCTCACCATTTTCCAACCATGCCAAATTTGTTACCGCACAACGATTCCGTCCGGAATCTTTTCGGCAGAACCTTCCTTATGGAAATCTTACACAAAATACCCATCTTATACATACCCTCCGTAGGCCGTGGGTTATGTCGGCAAAAGCATATATTGTTTAGTACAATGTGAGGATTTCCGGCTCACCCTCCGTAATCAATATGGTATTTTCATAATGTGCCGACAGAGAGCCGTCTTCCGTCACTACCGTCCAGTCATCATCGAGCCATTCCACATCCGATCTGCCCATATTGATCATGGGCTCAATGGCAAGAGTCATACCGGGACGAAGCTTAGGCCCCCGCCGAAGCTGTGCAAAATTAGGTATCTGAGGATCTTCGTGGAGACAGGTTCCCACGCCGTGCCCCACAAGGTCGCGTACAATCCCGTACCCGTAAGGTTTGATATATGCGGCAATGGCATTGGATATATCAAATAAATGATTTCCTGCCTTTGCCATTTTTATACCGGCAAAAAAACTCTCCTTTGTAGCATCCATCAGCTGTCTGGCTTCTTTGCTGACCTGTCCCACCGCATGGGTGCGGGCCGCATCGGAATGATATCCCTTGTAAATCATCCCCGCATCCAGACTGACAATGTCCCCTTCCTGAAGAATCCGCCGCTTATTCGGAATACCGTGAACCACCTCATCATTCACGGACACACAAATGCTTGCAGGATATCCTTGATAATGCAGGAAATTAGGAATTCCCTCCAGCTGGCGGATCAGTTTGTCCCCTTTGATATCAATATCTCTGGTAGAAATCCCGGGCTTTATAAATTCTTCAAGCTCCTTATGTACGATGGCAAGCCTTCTGCAGGATTCCCGTATCAATTCTATTTGTTCTTCCGTCTTAATTATTATTCCCATGACACATTACCCTAAAATGGCCGTTATTGCAGCAAAAACATCCTGCATATCCGCCGTACCGTCAACTGTCTTCAATACGCCTTTTCCCGTATAAAACTCTATCAGCGGCTGAGTCTGGTCATGATACACCTTAAGGCGGTTCTGAACCGTTTCGGGTTTATCATCATCGCGAAGCACCAGTTCACTTTCACAGCTGTCGCAAATTCCCTCCCGCTTAGGCGGAATATGCTCTATATGATAAGTGGCGCCGCATTTTAAGCAGGCACGTCTGCCGGACATTCTCTTCACAATATTTTCGTCAGGAACATCCACATTGATTGCGCAATCAATCTTCTCGCCCAACCGGTTCAAAGCCTCGTCCAATACCTCCGCCTGAGGAATGGTACGGGGGAACCCGTCCAGCACATAGCCCTCCGCGCAGTCCGCCTGTGCCACTCTGTCAAGCAGGATCTTAACGGTCAGCTCGTCGGGCACCAAAAGTCCCTGATCCATATATTTCTTCGCCTCCATGCCAAGCTCCGTTCCGTTCTTAATATTGGCACGAAATATATCACCTGTAGAAACATGGGGGATTCCGTACTTTTCAGCGATCATCTTTGCCTGAGTGCCTTTGCCGGCGCCCGGTGCACCTAACATAATAATTTTCATTTTCTGCCTCTCAATCCGCCAGAGCATACCGCTTTGCATGCCTTGACACAATACCCGTATTTAAAATAACAGTTATATTGTAACTATTTTATTAAAATTTTTCAACAATTATGTGAAAAATAAGTGAAAAAGAGAACTACCAAGCCGACAGTTCTCTTTTATCTTACTTATTCTCTTATCCGGTATGCCGTTTAGATATAGGAATATCCGGTCAGCTCTCCAAAAAGCCCTTGTAATTACGTACCAACATCTGGGATTCCAGCTGTTTCACCGTCTCCAATACTACAGAGACAATAATAATCAAACTGGTTCCGCCAAAGGACACGGATGCCTTGAATACACCGCTGAAGATGTAAGGAAGCACCGCAATGATCGTCAAGCCGATAGCGCCGATAAACACTACATAATTGAGCACCTTATTCAGGTAATCGCTGGTGGGCTTACCGGGTCTGATACCGGGAATGAAACCGCCCTGTTTCTTCATATTATCTGCAATCATCAGCGGATTAAAGGTAATGGATGTGTAGAAATATGCAAAAAGCACAATCAATACAATATACACCAATAATCCCACGGTATACTTCAGCTGGCTGGGATTGCACCAATAACCGGAGTTCATATATTTCAGGATTTCACTCCATATGCCTGTCCCTTTGTAGCCTGCAAAAGAAGATATCATAATAGGCAGCTGGAGCAAGGATTGTGCAAAAATAACCGGAATAACTCCGGAAGTATTTACCTTCAACGGAATACTGGAAGTATTGCCTCCCACCATTTTCCTGCCCTGCACCTTATTTGCATATTGCACGGGAATCTTACGCACGCCGTCATTTAAAATAATGACCAGCACTACCATTGCAACAATAATTGCGAATATAATCGCTGCCGCTAAAATAGCCGTGGCAGGAGCTTTTCCGAATACGAACTGCTCAAACAGATTACTCAGATCCTCCGGAAGTCTGGATATGATATTGATAACCAACACGATGGAGATACCGTTTCCGATACCCTTCTCCGTGATTCTCTCTCCGATCCACATCAGGAACGCACTGCCGGCGGTAAGGGTTACAATGGCCGTAATCACATTCAATGCATTAAACTCTGTCAAATATCCCTGTCTGCCGAATCCGATAGCCATGGCGGTAGACTGAATCAGCGCCAGCGCTATGGTCACATATCTTGTAATCGCCACGATCTTCTTTCTTCCGTCCTCACCGTCACGCTGCATTTCTTCCAGCTTAGGAATCGCAATCGTAAGCAGCTGGATAATAATGGAGGAAGTGATATAAGGACTAATATTCAATGCCAAAATGGACATGTTTAAGAAAGAACCGCCTGTAATCGCATCAAAAAAACTGAACGCACCATCGGACTGAGCAGCAAACCAGCTTTTAAAATATTCGCCGTTTACCCCCGGCACAGGCAGCTGTGACCCGATACGGATCACAACCAACATGGCGAAGGTAAATAATATCTTATCTCTAATCTCTTTTATTTTGAATGCGTTTTTCAGTGTTGTAAGCATTACATCACCTCTGCTGTTCCACCAAGCGCCTCAATCTTTTCTTTCGCGGATGCACTGTAAGCATTCACTTTGACGTTGAGCTTTTTGGTAAGTTCTCCGTTTCCGAGTACCTTTACACCGTCTCTGGGATTCTTAATGATACCAGCTTCGATCAATGCTTCAACATCCACTGTTGCACCGTCTTCAAAACGCTCTAACTCGCTAATATTGAAGGCTACGATATCCTTTGTATTCCTGTTGGTGAAACCTCTCTTAGGAAGACGTCTGTAAAGAGGCATCTGTCCACCTTCAAAACCGATTCTGGGCGCTCCGGAACGGGCTTTCTGACCTTTATGACCCTTACCTGCGGTCTTTCCGTTTCCTGAACCGTGTCCGCGGCCTCTTCTAAAATCATTGTGCTTAGAACCTTTTGCGGGTCTTAAATTGGATAATTCCATTTCTAACACCTCCTTCTCCCTTAAACTTCTTCTATTTCTTCAACTTTCAACAAATGACCCACCTGACGAATCTGTCCTCTTGTTGCAGCATTGTCAGGAAGTATTATGGACTTACCGATTTTACGAAGCCCCATAGATTGAACGGTTGCTCTATTCTTCGGCACTGCACCGATGGTGGACTTAACCAAAGTAATCTTTAACTTCTTGTCTGCCATTGTTGTTCTCCTTTCTATAACTGGGCATTCAAACACCAAGATGCCCTATTAGGCCAAAATTTCTTCAACGGACTTGCCGCGGCTCTTAGCCACCTCTTCAGGAGACTTCAGCTGGCTTAAACCGGTGATTGTTGCAAGAACAACATTCTGCTTATTATTGGAGCCAAGAGATTTGGTACGAATATTCTTAATACCTGCAAGCTCACATACCACACGGGCAGGACCTCCTGCAATAATACCTGTACCTTCGGGAGCCTTCTTCAGCAATACGTTAGCAGAACCATACTTTCCGATAAAGTCATGGGAAATGGAATTATTATCATCCATAGCGATATGGACAATGTGCTTCATCGCATCTTCCTTGCCCTTGCGGATTGCCTCAGGAATTTCTACGGCTTTGCCAAGGCCGGCGCCTACATGACCGTTTCCGTCACCTACAACTACCAGTGCCGTAAAACGCATATTACGTCCGCCCTTTACGGTCTTGGTTACACGCTTGATAGTAACGACTTTATCGGTTAACTCCAGCTGGCTTGCATCTATGATTGTGTGTTTCATGGTGTATTCCTCTTCCTTTCCTAGAATTTCAGGCCAGCTTCTCTTGCTGCCTCAGCTAATGCTGCTACTTTGCCCTGATATATAAAGCCGCCTCTGTCATAAACAACTTCCTTGATGCCCTTCTCCAAAGCACGCTTTGCAATAACGGTACCCAAGTATGCTGCTGCCTCAACATTATTGGTCTTCTCCAGCTCGCCCTTGATTTCTTTTTCAACAGTGGAAGCGGATACTAATGTATTCCCAACAGTATCATCGATAATTTGAGCATACATATGATTGTTGCTTCTGAATACCGCCAGACGAGGTCTCTCGGCAGTACCGCTGAAGCGGTTACGAATTCTCATGTGCTTTTTCGCACGAACTTCTTTTCTTGATTCTTTGCTAACCATCTTCATACTCTCCTTATCTGTTATTTCTTACCGGTCTTACCAACTTTACGTCTGATCGTCTCATCGGCATACTTGATACCCTTGCCCTTGTAAGGCTCAGGTCTTCTCTTGTCTCTGATTTCAGCTGCGTATTGGCCAACTTTTTCTTTGTCGATGCCCTTAATGATGATTACGTTCTGCCCTTCGACAACGGCTTCGACACCCTCGGGATCTTCCATCTCAACGGGATGGGAATAGCCCAGATTCAATGTCAGCTTCTTGCCGCTCTTAGCCGCTCTGTAACCCACGCCGTTTACCTCCAGCTTCTTCTCGAAGCCGTCGGTGACACCTACCACCATATTATGGATGAGAGTTCTGGTCAGACCGTGAAGTGATTTCATCTTCTTCAAATCATTGGGTCTGGAAACCAGCACTGCTGCGCCCTCTACTTTAATTTCCATTTCAGCGGGTAATACTCTCTCCAGAGTACCCTTGGGACCTTTCACGGTCACTTTATTATTTTCTGCAACCTCCACAGTGACGCCTGCAGGAATCGCGATTGGCATTCTACCTATACGTGACATGCCCGTACCTCCTAATTATAATATAAAATACATTGTTGCTCTAAATTCTCGTTATCCGCAGAGTTCCGGTTCCGTCCGGAGACTGCGGCAAATACCGTTTCAAAACAATCTGCTGCGCAACGGTTACGCTGCTTTTACCATACGAACGCCAATACTTCGCCGCCTACATTGAGCTCTCTCGCCTTCTTGTCGGTGATAACGCCCTGATTGGTTGAAATGATAGCGATGCCTAAACCGCCAAGCACCTTGGGCAGTTCATCCCTGCCGGCATACACACGAAGTCCCGGCTTGGAAATTCTCTTGATTCCGGAGATAATCTTCTCATTCTTGTCTGCGCCGTACTTTAAGGTAATGTGAATATTCTTGAAGCTGCCTTCTTCAATGATATCGTATTTCTTAATATAACCCTCGTCTAAAAGGATGCTTGCGATAGCCAGCTTCATTTTGGAAGCAGGTATATCAACCGTATCGTGTTTTGCAGTATTCGCGTTACGGATTCTTGTAAGCATATCTGCAATAGGATCACTCATTGTCATTATTATTTCCTCCTTCCTACCAGCTTGCTTTCTTTACGCCGGGAATCTGGCCCTTGTATGCCAGTTCACGGAAGCAAACTCTACAAACTCCGTACTTCTTCAAAACTGCGTGGGGACGGCCACATATCTTACAACGTGTGTATGCCTGAGTCGAGAACTTAGGCTTACGCTGCTGTTTAATCTTCATTGATGTCTTAGCCATGAGAATTTACCTCCTTATTGCTGCTTTGCGAAAGGCATATTGAACAGAGTCAACAGCTCGCGTGCTTCTTCATCGGTGTTAGCAGTGGTTACAAAAATAACATCCATACCTCTGGTCTTATCAATCTTGTCGTATTCAATCTCAGGGAAGATAAACTGCTCTTTGATACCGAGAGCATAATTGCCTCTTCCGTCAAACGCATCGGGATTGACACCTCTGAAGTCACGTACACGGGGCAATGCCAAATTCACAAGACGATCAAGGAACTCATACATTTTCTCACCGCGGAGAGTAGTCTTACAACCGATAGGCATACCCTCACGAATTTTAAAGTTTGCTATGGACTTCTTCGCTTTCGTGAGAACTGCCTTTTGACCGGTAATGATTTCCATATCGGAAACGGCATTTTCCAGAACCTTAGCATTCTCTTTCGCTTCACCAACACCCATGTTGACAACGATTTTATCAAGTTTGGGAACCTGCATTTTGTTCTTATATCCAAACTTCTTCATCATAGCATCTACGACTTCATTGTAATAAAATTCTTTTAATCTTGCCACTTTTCGTTCCTCCTTCCTATTGATTAATCAATCACTTCGCCGGTCGCCTTAGCAAAACGAACCTTCTTGTCTCCGTTCATCTTAAAGCCGACTCTGGTAGCCTTGCCCTTGAAGACAAGCATTACGTTGGAGATATCAATAGGAGCTTCCTTCCGAACGATACCACCGTTAGGGTTTGCTTGGGAGGGCTTAGCATGCTTTGTAATCATATTTACGCCTTCCACCAAAACCTTACCCTTCTTGGCATCTACAGAAATAACTTTTCCT
Source organism: uncultured Acetatifactor sp. (assembly GCA_910589655.1). GTDB lineage: Bacteria > Bacillota > Clostridia > Lachnospirales > Lachnospiraceae > Acetatifactor. Next base: position 22,734 of record CAJUTJ010000020.1, read on the forward strand.
TCTGTATTACGATCCTTGCCGGTGATAACCTTAACGGTATCACCCTTTTTAATTTTCATTGTAGCCATATAGCGCCTCCTTATAACACTTCGGGAGCCAGAGATACAATCTTCATGAACTGCTTTTCACGAAGCTCTCTTGCTACCGGCCCAAAAATACGGGTTCCTCTGGGTGTCTTGTCTTCTTTGATGATTACTGCAGCATTCTCATCGAATTTGATGTAGGAACCATCCTTACGGCGAGCGCCCTTTACAGTGCGGACAACTACAGCCTTGACAACATCACCCTTTTTTACAACTCCGCCGGGTGTTGCATCTTTAACGGAAGCAACAATCACATCACCAATGTGCGCATATCTTCTTGTAGAGCCGCCCATAACTCTGATGCAGAGTAACTCTTTTGCACCGGTGTTATCAGCAACTTTCAATCTTGTTTCCTGCTGAATCATGATCTTCCTCCTTCACCGCAATTACGGCTAAATTACTTCACTTTCTCTACGATCTCAACAAGTCTCCATCTCTTGTCCTTGGACAGAGGTCTTGTCTCCATAACCTTTACGGTATCACCGATGTTGCACTCGTTATTCTCGTCGTGAGCCTTCAACTTATATGTGCTCTTAACAACCTTCTTATAAAGAGGATGCTTTACGTGTTCTTCGATAGCCACAACGATTGTTTTATCCATCTTATTGCTGACAACCTTGCCAGTACGTGTTTTTCTCAAATTTCTTTCCACGATTGATCTCCTTTCCTCGCTCACAGTGATTAAGCTCTTGCTTTCTCAGTGATGACTGTCTGAATACGTGCAATGTTCTTTCTCACGTCCTTGATTCTTGCAGTATTATCCAGCTGATTGGTTGCGTTCTGGAATCTCAAATTGAAAAGTTCTTTCTTTGCAGCAACAAGCTCCTCATTCAATTGCGCAACGGACTTGCCTCTTAATTCTTCTACAAACTTACTAGATTTCATTATTCTACACCGCCTTCCAAATCTGCCTTAGAAACGATTTTACACTTGCAGGGAAGCTTATGCATAGCCAGACGCAGCGCCTCCTTTGCTGACTCTTCGGGAACACCGGCAATCTCAAACATAATACGACCGGGCTTTACAACCGCTACCCAGTACTCCAAAGTACCTTTTCCGGAACCCATACGAGTTTCAGCGGGCTTAGCTGTCACAGGCTTATCGGGGAAAATCTTGATCCAAACTTTACCTGTACGTTTCGTATAACGGGTAAGTGCAATACGTGCTGCTTCAATCTGATTAGACTTGATCCAGCAAGGTTCGACAGCAACAAGACCATATTCACCGAAGGTAAGAGTGTTACCTCTCGTTGCCTTACCTCTCATGGTGCCACGGAACTGTTTACGACGTTTTACTCTTTTCGGCATTAACATGATTATTTATCGCTCCCTTCCATTTGATTTTCCTTTGTAGGAAGTATCTCGCCCTTGTAGATCCAGACTTTCACACCTACTTTACCGTAAGTGGTGTCAGCCTCCGCAAAACCATAGTCAATATCTGCTCTCAGAGTCTGAAGAGGAATGGTACCCTCGCTGTAGAATTCTGTACGAGCCATATCGGCACCGCCCAAACGGCCTGCACAACAGGTCTTGATACCAAGTGCGCCTGCCTTCATGGTTCTGCCCATGCAGGACTTCATTGCACGTCTAAAGGATACACGGTTCTCAAGCTGCAATGCGATGTTCTCCGCAACCAGCTGGGCATCCTTATCCGGCTTCTTAATTTCTTTGATGTCAACCAGAATCTTCTTATCGGTCAGCTTTGCAAGCTCTGCCTTGGTAACTTCGATCTCTGCTCCGCCCTTGCCGATAATTACTCCGGGCTTTGCGGTGTGGATGATGACTCTGACTCTGTCAGATGCTCTCTCAATCTCAATCTTAGCCACACCTGCGCTGTATAACTTCTTTTTCAGGTACTTTCTGATTTCATAGTCTTCTATTAAATACTCGGAAAACTCGCCATCAGCGTACCATTTGGAATCCCAATCTTTAATAACACCGACTCTAAGGCCGTGAGGATTAACTTTCTGTCCCATTTTGTTTGCTCCTTTCCCTACTTCATCTCATCAAGCACAACAGTGATATGGCTCATTCTCTTTTCGATCCTGTAAGCTCTGCCCTGCGCTCTGGGCTGAACGCGCTTCATGGTAGGCCCCTTATTCGCGTAGCACTCTGCCACATACAGGTTTTCTCTATTCATACCCTTGTTGTTCTCGGCATTTGCGATAGCTGACTCAAGCAGCTTCTTGATAAGACCGGAAGCGTATCTGGGGTTGAACTCCAAAATACCAAGTGCAGTCTGTATATCCTTGCCTCTGATCGCATCTAATACGAAACACGCCTTCTGTACGGACACTCTAGCATAAGACAGCTTTGCTGAAGGTCTGGGATCTTTCCGGGCGTTTCTTTCTCTCTTAATTTGACTTCTATGTCCTTTAGCCATAGATATAAATCCTCCTTTTCAGAATAACGGCAACGCATCTGCTACAAGCCTGCGGCCTGCAGACAGACAGCCGCAATGCCCTCCCGGGCAATTGTGCGTTGTAAATTCGCCTGTTCCTTTCACATCCGTGCCGCCGCAGAGTATTTTCACGCTTCTTTCCGCGCGGCCACCCCAAGCCGTTATGCCGGAACCGCTGTTTTACGGTTTCCGTGCATAAACTCTTTCGCGGAGTGAGCGGCAACAATTATCTAACTTTGGACTTCTTCTCGTCTTTACCGTGTCCTCTATAAGTTCTGGTTGCGACAAACTCACCGAGCTTGTGGCCGACCATGTCCTCGGTTACATATACAGGAACATGCTTTCTACCGTCATGCACTGCAAATGTATGTCCCACAAAAGAAGGGAAAATTGTGGAGCGACGGGACCAAGTCTTGATGACCTGCTTCTGTCCTGATGCATTTAAAGCGTCTACTTTCTTTAACAGGCTTTCGTCTGCGAAAGGTCCTTTTTTAAGTGATCTAGCCATTGTCTTTCCTCCTGTTTTTATACAAAAACATATTATTTAATCGCTTTACCGTCACGTCTTCTCACAATCAGCTTATTGGAAGCCTTCTTTGCTTTACGTGTCTTCAGACCCAAAGCAGGCTTGCCCCAAGGAGTGCTGGGACCGGGACGTCCGATACCGGTCTTGCCTTCACCACCGCCGTGAGGATGGTCGTTAGGGTTCATAACAGAACCGCGCACCGTAGGGCGGATGCCCATATGACGCTTACGTCCTGCCTTACCGATTTTGACAAGGTTGTGATCTGCATTGCCTACAACGCCGATGGTAGCGCGGCATACGAGAGGAACCATTCTCATCTCGCCGGAGGGAAGACGAAGCGTTGCATACTTGCCTTCCTTTGCCATCAGCTGCGCGCTGTTGCCTGCGGAACGAACCAGCTGGCCGCCCTTTCCGGGATACAGCTCGATATTGTGTATCTGAGTACCTACGGGAATCTCCGACAAAGGAAGACAATTTCCCAATCTAACCTCAGCCTCGGGGCCGTTCATAACAGTCATTCCGTCTGTCAGGCCTTCCGGAGCAATGATATATGCCTTTTGACCGTCCACATAGCAAATCAATGCAATGTTGGCAGATCTGTTGGGATCATATTCAATACCGATTACGTTAGCGGGAATCCCGTCCTTCCTTCTCTTGAAATCAATAATTCTGTACTTTCTTCTGGAGCCGCCGCCATGGTGTCTCACTGTGATCTTACCCTGATTGTTACGGCCGGCGTTCTTCTTCAGAGAAGTACAGAGACTCTTCTCGGGAGTCTTCTTAGTGATTTCAGAGAAATCGGAACCGGTCATATTTCTTCTGGAGGGTGTATAGGGATTGTATGTCTTAATACCCATTGTTTTATCTCCTTATCTCATCAATTTTGCGCAGCCCGCTCTATCAGGCCGCATACATAGTGCCGAACGAACCATAAAGTTCCTTCTGATACAAAGTACGGATAGATGGATTTACAGCCCCGTAAAGAGCTCGATATCCTTGCTGTCTTCCGTCAATGTCACAATAGCCTTCTTGGTCTTGGCAGTCTTTCCCACAACCATACCGCGTCTCTTTTTCTTGCCGTCATAGTTCATGGTGTTGACTCTCTTTACCTTGGCGCCGTCGAACATCTTCTCGACAGCTTCCTTAATCATGGATTTATTCGCCTCCGTATGAACCAGAAAAGTATATTTCTTTTCGCCCATACCAGCCATACTCTTCTCGGTGATAACCGGTTTGAGGATTACGTCATAGTATTTAATGTCTGCCATTATGCGTACACCTCCTCGATCTTAGCAACGGCATCCTTGGTCAGAACCACCGTCTTAGCTTTCATGATGTCATATACATTGATTTGATTTACCAGCGTGGTATCCACATCCGGTAAATTTCTTGCGGACATCACCACATTGGTATCGTTATCGGTGATAACCACCAGTCCCTTCTGAACCTTCAGGTTATTCATTACCGCAACAAATTTCTTCGTCTTAATCTCGTCAAACTTCAGTTCGTCAACTACAATCAGCTTGCTGTCCTGTACCTTACTGGTAAGCGCGGATTTCAGCGCCGCTCTCTTTTCCTTCTTGTTCATCTTAAAGGAATAGTCTCTGGGGACGGGAGCAAATACGACACCGCCGCCGGTCCACTGGGGAGATCTGGTTGACCCCTGTCTTGCATGACCGGTTCCCTTCTGTCTCCAAGGCTTTCTTCCGCCGCCGGATACCTCAGAGCGTGTTTTTGCTTTCTGGGTTCCCTGACGCTTATTTGCAAGCTGCTGTACAACTGCCATGTGTACCAGATGTTCATTTACCTTCACACCGAATACCGCATCGTTTAATTCGATTGTACCGACTTCCTTGCCTTCCATATTATAAACAGATACGTTTGCCATTTGATTGATCCTCCTTTCGCACTAAACTATCTTTGAACCTTAACGGTCTCTTTGATGGTTACTAATGCCTTCTTGGGTCCGGGTACCGCACCCTTTACCAACAGCAGGTTTTTCTCGGCATCCACCCTTACAACCTCAAGATTCTGGACAGTTACCTTTACACAGCCCATGTGACCGGGCATTCCCTTGCCTTTAAACACGCGGCTGGGGGAGGAACATGCACCGTTGGAACCCTGATGGCGATGGAACTTGGAACCGTGCTTCATAGGTCCTCTGTGCTGTCCGTGTCTCTTGATTGCACCTTGGAAACCTTTTCCTTTGGAGATGGCAGAAGCGTCAATCTTATCGCCCTGAGCAAAAATGTCAGCCTTAATCTCCGCACCCAAAGTATACTCGTCAGCGTTCTCAAACTTGAATTCTCTTACATATCTCTTAGAGCTTACGCCGGCCTTCTTGAAATGACCCTGCTCAGCTTTGTTTGCTCCATGTCTGTGGATAACTTCCTTATTGCCCTTTGCATCCTTATTGATAATTCTGTCTTTCTTATCAACAAAGCCTACCTGTACCGCGCTGTATCCGTCATTCTCCGGAGTCTTGATCTGTGTCACCACACAAGGTCCTGCCTGAAGAACGGTTACGGGGATCAGGCTGCCGTCTTCGTTGAAGATCTGGGTCATGCCAATCTTTGTTGCCAAAATTGCTTTCTTCATATTTCCTCTCTTTCTGTCCTTTCGGACGATCTACATAGCGGACCACGCTTATGGATACGTTGCGATTTGCGTGTTCTTACGTCTAAGTAGAGGTTTTAATTACTTTGTTTTCATTTTGATGTCGATATATACACCTGCGGGCATTTCCAGTCTCTGCAATGCATCCACCGTCTTCTGGGTAGGTGTAATGATATCAATCAGTCTCTTATGGGTTCTCTGCTCGAACTGCTCTCTGGAATCCTTATACTTGTGTACCGCTCTCAGAATGGTAATAACCTCTTTCTTGGTAGGCAGGGGCACAGGGCCGCTCACCTCGGATCCGGTCTTCTTCACAGTTTCGATAATTTTCTTGGCAGATGCATCAACAAGCTGATGCTCATAAGCCTTCAGGGTAATCCTCATTACTTGACTTGCCATAAAAAAAGTCGCCTCCTTTTCGCACTTTTAACGAAATGAAAATTTTCATTTTCATTGTAGTACGACAAGCGGTGACTGTACACTCTCCCGTGTGTGTCCTGTGCCTTTACGCAACGCAATTCTTTCCGGCCTAAGGACTTTCACGTCGTTTCCGTAGATTTCTACAGACTCAAATTTGGTACAGTGACTTGTCGTCAGTTTTCTAACTTGACATTCGCTCTGCGGAAAACCTGCTTACCATTGCTGATAAGCAGCAACCTCACGCTTCACAGCTATCATGCCACAGCAAGGATTAGTATACATGGTGAAAGTCCTTTTGGCAAGGGCTTTTTTAAAATTATTGTATTTTTTTTAGTACATTAGTAACAGTTCAGACAGCCCCTCCCGCGAAGTCAAAATCGCGTCCCTGTGCGATTTTGCGAGACATGCGGGTGCCAAAACGCATTCTTTCCGCGTTTTGTGTGCATTCTCGTAACGGTTCAGTGCCCTGTCTGAACTGTTACGTACATTATTTCATCAAGATAGAGCTGCACTCTGTTTTGAATGATTTCCGCCGTTTCCGATGCCGTCCGGCGTCCTGCGAAATATTCATCGCTTTCTTCCAATACAATATCGTATAAGGGATCAAAAATGCGGTAGGGATGCAGATGAGCATTCTCCGCTAATTTCCGCAACGCTCTCTTTTCCTCTTCCGTTAAGGACGAGCGTTCTCCTTTTTCATCATACGCTTCGGAAATATAATTGTCAAATGCATCCTCCCTGACCGGGAACACGCTCATGGAGCTTTGGCTCCAGTTCTGCACATCTTCGGACAGCAGATATTCCAAAAAATCCCATGCGCCTTCTTTTTGTCCGGAACCGCTGTTCATCCCAAGAATCATAAACTGGCTGAACCCATGATACTGTCCTTCTTGGGAAGGATATCCCACCCACTGGCATTCCTGTCCCAGCGCCTGTTGTACACGATAGTATGATTCTACGCTGCGAACCGTATTTTGACAGAGCAGTATTTCATCTGCCAATAACCGTTCCCAAGTTTCCGTATCTTTATATTCTCCAACCCTTGTTCCGTGATCTTGTCTTCTGTTGATCGCCTCCAGCAATTCCGCAAACGTTCCATCGGTAAAATCACATGTCCCCGATTCCGGATTACAAAACAGTTCCATATTGGCATAAAGTGCATATTCCAGCAATGCCCGCTCCGTATGACTTCCCCGGTAAAAGAATACGGAGGACTCTCTCTGTTCATCCAAAAGCCGCATAAACTCCTCTATATCCCAATCTTTATTTTTCAGATTATCTTTTTTTATTAAATAACTATCCAGCCCAAACCATGGAATCACAAAACAAAGCTCTTTTCCATAAATTCCTGCATCCCATATAGAATCAAGAATATCTTTTTTATTTACAACAGCGCTCTTTTTGAAATAAGGAGACAAATCTTCAAAAAAGCCTTTATCTGCCAGCAATTCTACCGGCACGCTCCGGACATCTATTAAATCAGGCGCATTTCCGTCCAAGATATCCTTTGTAAATTCATCCAAAAAATTTCCATACCGGCCCAAATAGGAAAAGTACTCCACTATTTCAACCTTCCACTCCTTACTCTGCCGGTTAAACCGTGTTACAAATTGCTGCATGGATTCCGCGGATAAATCCGGAGTAGTTCCTAAAGTAATCGTTTTCTTTTCGGGAAGCAGTTTTTTATCTTCATATAGAATCGCCGCATACTCACTACACCCAAACCATGTGTCCCGTAAGAGAAGACCTTCGACACCCTGTTCGGAAGTATTTACCGCTATAACCTCTGTTCCTTCTATAGAAACATATGTATCGTCCAAATATAGTAAAGCGCTTTTTTCCCCGGAATTAAAATTCCATTCCCATATGATGCCGTTATCAATATAGATCATACTGTTTCCGCTTCCGCTCTGTAGAAAGGGCATTGCATTGCCGGCCAGTGTAATCAGGCTCTCCTCTTCCGGTTTTCCCGTATCCAAATCAACAGGGACGCATTCTAAGACCATACCGCGGCCGCTGTCATTCCGCGCCAGATAACACGCCGTCAAAATATTATCTCCCGTTGCCAGCAATCCGGACAAAGTCCCTTTTTCTAAATTTATCAGTTTCCTAAAGTTTCCTTCCTCATCGAACAAATAGATTTTCCCCAAATCATCATATAAACAAATACGTCCTTCTCCATCCGCAATACCTCCCAGAATGAAATCAGGACGGGCGCCCGCAATTTGCGACAAATCTACATCCGTCTCCCACAGCAGAGTATTTTCGGCATCATATTTTCGGAGCAGATAAGACTCTTTACCGGACAGACCGGCCCACAAGTAAATATTACACTCCGAGTCTGCCAGAAGGAACCTGACGGATAAATTTTCGTCTCCATATACACCTTGTAATATTTTCTTGCCTCCGGACAAATCCATGCGGTATAAAGAAGCTTCCATAACTTGGTATTCCGGTTTCCAGTCCCGTGTAACAAAATAAAAAGCAGAAGAATCCGTCCGAAGCATTTCTGCCTCGGACAGATCAACCGCCAGATTTGTAAACTGTGCCACCGGGACAAGCTCGCCGGAAATATCCGTATCGTCTCTTAGAGCTTCCGGAATTTCACCGCAGCCGCATAATAACAGCAACACCAGCGCTATTCCGATGCAAATCTTCTTTCTCATGCTTTCCGTACTCTTCCTCTGAATCTTTATTCATTGTCATAGCCGTGGCATTCTTCCGCGTATGTGGTATACATATTATGCCAGCCTTGTTCATATTCACAATAAGTACAATGCACTTTAAATTGGTGGTCCGTGCCGACTATCGTATCTATACCGTTATCATAATGTGAGCATTTTCCGACTTGTGCCAGCCATTCAACGTTTTGGTATTCGTAAATCAATTGACCTCGTTCACAATTCCCGCAGACTTCCGACAACGGCATAATACCGTGGTTGTTTGCATATACCGGTATTCCTGCATACAAAAGTGCTATTATCCCCAATCCCAATACTGTTGTTCTCTTAAAGCATTTTCTCATAAGTGTCTCCTTTCCCGACCTTGTTATTCTGGTTACATATAAACTATAGCACAATCACCTTATATAGTCAACATTATATAATTATACTATTTATATTCCATAATCCGTTTGATTGCTTTTCACACCCACGCCACCGTGAGGCGTTGTCACGCGCTTTTTGCGTGTTCAAATCCAAGCGATTAGAATAATTGCTTGGACAGCCCTGCGAGAAGATATTTATGCCTATTATTGACCGTTGTTTATGAGCAATAAATATTCCTTTTTTACATTGCTTACAGAACTGTTCTAGTGTATATTAATGATGTACGGTTAGTTTTATTTTTATTACCATGGCAGATATAGGGCTATTCTCCATGACGTATCTGCTTATATTTAGCTTATATTTAGAAGAAAGGAATTCCTATTATGTGGATTGCAGATAACTGGAAAGACTATGAAGTTCTGGATGCCTCCTGCGGGGAAAAGCTGGAGCGGTGGGGCGATTATATACTGGTACGCCCGGATCCTCAAGTCATATGGAACACTCCCCATGAGCACAAAAGCTGGAAAGAAAAAAACGGGCATTATCACAGAAGTGCCAAGGGAGGCGGAGAATGGGAATTTTTTAAATTACCCGACGAGTGGACTGTCCGGTATCCCCTTCCTTGTCTGGCGGCACCTCTTCCCCACTCCACAGAGAAACGCCGCATCGCTGCCACAGCGGCAAAAGCCTTGACCTTCCATTTAAAGCCTTTCAGCTTTAAGCATACCGGACTCTTTCCGGAACAGGCCGTCAACTGGAACTGGTTCTCCGATCTGCTTGCAAACGCCCAAAGACCTGCGGACAAGCCATTAAAGGTGCTGAATCTCTTCGCCTACACAGGAGGTGCCACTCTGGCCGCCGCTGCGGCAGGCGCTTCCGTGACTCATGTGGACGCATCCAAAGGAATGGTGGGCTGGGCAAAGGAAAATGCCGCAGACTCCGGTTTGGGCGACGCGCCCATACGCTGGCTGGTGGATGATTGTGTAAAGTTTGCTGAGCGGGAAATCCGCCGGGGGAATAAGTATGACGGCATTATAATGGATCCGCCATCCTATGGCAGAGGACCCAAAGGAGAAATTTGGAAAATCGAAGAAAGCATTTGGCCCTTTATCGAGTTAACCGCACAGCTCCTCTCCAAGGATGCCTTATTCTTTCTGGTCAATTCTTACACCACCGGTCTGCAGCCTGCTGTTCTGTCCTATATGATGAACACCGCCATCGTAAAACGCCATGGGGGAAAAGTGGACGCAGACGAAATCGGACTTCCGGTAACCGAATCGGGACTGGTTCTTCCCTGCGGTGCCTCCGGCAGATGGAGCAGGTAAAACCAAGGCGTCCGTCTCCCTCCCAAACCGTCACTGAAACACAGATTTTCCATGATGAGAGAATGCCCCCACGCTGGGCATTCTTTTGCATATAAGCATCCGAAACAGGCCAAAAACAACGGAAATATGCCGATTTCTTAACACTATCTTAACGCCGATTTGTTGATATCAAGAGTGAAAATCTTTATAATGAGAACATATTAATATGATGAACGGAGAGGTTGTTTATGCTTACCCAAAAACTAAATCTACTTCCTTCATATCAAAAGCATGTTTTCAGTCTGATCACCCTGATTCTCTGTATGGCTGCTGCCATGGGTCTTTCTTACGCCTATAACAGCTTGACCTACAGGAATTCTGTCAACGTCACTCTGATTTTCACCTTCTTTCTGATTATTGTGTCCTGCGTAACCGTAGGGTATTTATATGGTATTCTATTTTCTTTGTTTGCTATGCTCTACTTTTTTCACCACAATCTTCTCATTTCCGATTATTCCATTACTTTTATTTGTATGCTGGCAATCACAATCTTTGTCAGCACTCTTTCTTCCCATCTGACGCTTCAGGCAAATATGATCGCCGACAGAGAAAAGCAGCTCACCGAAGCCGAAATGGAAAAGATGCGCGCCAATCTGCTCCGCGCCATATCCCACGATCTTCGGACTCCCCTCACAGGCATCATCGGAAACAGCGCCGCTTTTCTGGAAAACCAAGATCATCTGTCAGAGAAGGAGAAGAGAAACATTGTCACAAATATATATAACGATTCCAACTGGCTCATCAACATGGTTGAAAATCTGCTTATGGTCACACGTATCAGAAATCAGGATCTACGCATCAGCACCAGTGAGGAATCTATTGAGGAGGTGGTCGCGGAAGCGCTGCTAAAAATGGAAAATCGTCATCCGGAATGCGTTATACATGCAAAAATCCCCGACGAACTCATTATGCTGCCCATGGATGCCGTTTTGATTGAGCAGGTCACAATCAATCTGTTGGAGAATGCATTGCATCACTCTAAAAGCAGTGATCCCATTGATTTTATCGTGAAGGATCTGGGTAAAGAGGTCAGCTTTACGGTCAAAGATTATGGTGTAGGGATTCCCTCAGAGAAATTAAACCATTTATTCGACGGCATGGATTACACGAATTCACGGTCCGCAGATACTCATAAAGGAATGGGAATCGGACTTGCAATCTGCAAAACCATCATTACCGCGCATCATGGCACATTGATCGGAAGAAACCACAAATGCGGCGCTGAATTTATATTTACACTCCCCAAAACAAAAGAGGAGACTTTTTGCAACAGAAAGGAAATACATAACTATGAACAGCAAAATAAACATTCTACTTATTGAAGACGACAAAAGCATTAATACCTTTATCACCACTTCTCTGTGCGGCAACGGATACCGCGTCATCACTGCGCTTACCGGAAAAGAAGGAGTAAGTCTGGCTGCCTCGCTCTGTCCCGATGTCATTCTTTTGGATTTAGGACTCCCTGATATAGACGGTTGTGACGTACTGAAACAATTGCGCAGCTGGAGCAGCATCTCCGTTATCGTCATCTCTGCCCGCACAAAGGAACAGGATAAGGTAACGGCTCTTGACCTTGGGGCGGACGATTACATTACCAAGCCATTCGGCACTGCGGAACTGATGGCACGAATCCGAACCTCTCTCCGCCACAGTCGTACTGCCGCACCGGACAAAGTTTACAAAGCTGCCGGTCTGGAAATCTACTTTGAGAGAAGAATGATTTATGTACACGGAGAAGAAGTCCATCTCACCCATGTGGAATACCAGCTGTTGTCGCTGCTGGCAGAAAATTCAGGCAAAGTGCTGACTTATAAATTCATTATGAATTCCATCTGGGGACCGTATATGGACAGCAACAATCAGATTCTTCGTGTTAATATGGCGAATATCAGACGCAAAATAGAGAAGAATCCCGCTCAGCCGCAGTATGTTTTCACAGAAATCGGCATCGGCTACCGTATGCGGGAAAACGAAAACATTTAACCCTTTCCACCCGAATTCCATTCGTTGTTCCAAAGCAATCGGTCAAGACATCTATCTTGCATAACCGCAAGATAGATTGCGCTTGCGAAATCCGGCGCCGATTTACATGGCACAGCAGACCGCGAGGCAAGGCGTCCGGACCGAAGGATTGAATTTATCACTTCAAAACAGAGTCTGCCACATCCCACATTTCGTCAGCCGTAAGATACCCGTCAAAAATAATTCTCATTCCGTCAGGGTAATGCAGCGTAAAAGAAATCTGTCCCTCTATGGGTTCCGGAACCATTTCCCTTTCAAATTCCTGCGCAAAATATTCATGCAGGCCGTCGCACTTCTCCAGCTCTGTCTTCGTCATTGGTTCTGCTAAAGTCATGTCCAGACAGAGAATATGTTCTCCGTTGCTCCACTTAAAAATCATATTGTTCCATACATCGGGATCGGAACTCTGCCTTGCCGCCAGAGCCTTATAGCCTTCCGGCAGAAAGGTTGGCATATAGCCGTTGAAGGGCTCTATCCTGCATGCCTCCTCCCAGACCAGCAGCTGTCTGGAATCCGTAATGGCATACTCCTTCTCAAGCAAATCCGCCCATTCGGAATCCATATTCTGGTATGCTCCCGAATCCGATTCCTGACCGGAGCCGAGTTTCACGCTTTCGGATACGGGTGCGGATGCCTGTTCCCGACCGGGCACGGCTGTCTGATCCTGCATATCCTGAATTTCGGGCCGGACCGCGGCCTCATCGGACGCCGCCAGAGCCTTGTCGTCCACGGCAGTGGATTCCGTTCTCATTCCCTCCGTCATCAATGACGCTTGGGATTCGGGCACAGCCGCAGCCGTCACGGGTTCCGTCCCTTCTTCGTCATATTCATAATTGTATCCCCTGCCTGCCGTGTCGGCTGACTGTTCCCCGCCGGCCAATGCCGCAGGTGAGTTGTTCTGCATTGAGGCGGAATCATTTGCACCACAAGGCGCCGTCACCAGACGGTAGCCCGTCCATGCCGCCGCTCCCACTGCCACGAGGCAGAAACATGCCGCTATTGTCTTGCCATATTTCCAAAAAACCCGATAAACAGAGCTTTTGCTTTCTTTCCGATTACACCGCTCCAAAAGCTCCTCATCCACATCGGACAAAGCTTCAAAGAGTTTCATTGCCTGATCGCTCATAACACCACACCTTCCTTTTCCAAATAGTCCTTTAACCGCGCTCTGGTGCGGAAAAGCATTGTTTTTACCGTGTTCAGTTTTATACCGTAGCGTTTCCCGATCTCACTGTATTCTTCCACATACCAGTATCTGCGTAAAAATACATTGCATTCCTTTTCGGGCAAGGTATGTAGAAACTCATTAATCAATCTGCCCAATTCCGCAGCCTCCACCTCGTCCTCCGTATTATGTCTGTCAGGCACACATTCCGTCAGTTCGTCCAATGCCACCGGCATCTCTCCGCTTCCACGTTTCATGGCATGTTTCCCCTTCCATTTGTCAAAGGACAGATTACGGGTAATCGTTCCCAAAAAAAGTTCCAGCCTTTCCGGCCTCTTGGGGGGAATCACATTCCATGCCCGAAACCATGTATCATTGACACATTCGTCGGAGTCTTCCCTGTCCTTTAAAATATTAAATGCAATACTATAACAATATCTTCCGTACCTATGCTGGGTTTCATGGATAGCGCGCTCATCTCTCGCCCAGTAAAGGTTTATGATATCCGTATCCTTCAAGGCCTTTCCTCCTATTCCAGTTCCGCTTCTTTATTCCAGTTCCGCTTCTGCATTCCAGCCCCCCAGCTCAGGGAAGTAATTTCATCTGCATAGGGCGCAGCTGAAATTTCTTCCGGGGGGCTTGCATTTCGAAGCTGTTTTTTTTGATTCCGGTTCCGCTTCTTTATTCCAGTTCCGCTTCTGCATTCCAGCCCCCCGGCTCTGGGAAGTAATTTCATCTGCATAGAACGCAGCTGAAATTTCTTCCGGGGGCTTGCATTTCGAAGCTGTTTTTTTGATTCCGGTTCCGCTTCTTTGATTCCAGTTCCGCTTCTGCATTCCAGCCCCCCAGCTCTGGGAAGTAATTTCATCTGCATAGGGCGCAGCTGAAATTTCTTCCGGGGGCCTTGCATTTCGAAGCTGTTTTTTTGATTCCAGTTCCGCTTATTTATTCCAGTTCCGCTTCTGCATTCCAGCCCCCGGCTCTGGGAAGTAATTTCATCTGCATAGAACGCAGCTGAAATTTCTTCCGGGGGGCTTGCATTTCGAAGCTGTTTTTTTGATTTCGAAGCTGTTGTATGTTTGTATTCTATTGATACAGACGACTTTTGGGGGCGAGAGTTTCTTCCTGTCGAAATATTCTCTGCTATTGTCGAAATTATGTGGAAAAAGAATGGCACCTACATCAAAGGTGCCACTACTCTCATTAACCGGCCCAGAAACCTCTCCCTGAGCTTCAGTTTCTTATAGTCTTCTGCTTTCATCTCAATACACTTTTTCAAAGTGCCCTGTACGTCCCTCTCCATCACCTTTATCTGCGAATTTCGGTACAGCACCGCGCCGCATTCAAAATGATGGTACAGGCTGCGGTAATCCAGATTCACCGTCCCCACCACGGCTTTCAGTTCATCCGCCACAAACAGTTTTGCATGGACAAATCCCGGTTCATACTCGTAAATTTTTACCCCCGCATCCAACAGTTCGTTATAATATGTCTTGGCCAAATAAAAGGCATATTTCTTATCCGGCACATGGGGCATAATTATCACAACCTCCACTCCCCTTTTGGCCGCAAAGCACAACGCCATCATCATCTGATAATCCAAGATCAGATACGGTGTCATGATATGCACATAAGTGTGCGCCGTATTGATAATATCCAGATATACCTTCTCCCCTACCCGTTCCGGCCCCAGAGGACAGACACTGTACGGTATCACATAGCCGTCACTGGGACAGGACACGTCTTTCGGGCAGATATATCTATCATAGGTGTCTTTCTGCCGTTCCGATTCGTTCCAAAGCTCCAGAAACATATAGGTAAAACGCTCTACGGCATCTCCCATAAGCTTTAAGCCCACATCCTTCCAGTGCCCGAAACGCTGCTTCTCATTGATATATTCATCCGCTATGTTAATGCCGCCGGTGAAAGCCACACGTCCGTCCACCACCAGAATCTTCCGGTGATCCCGGTTGTTGTAGTGGGGAGAAAAAATAGGTCTGATGGGAGAGAACATTTTGCACTTTATTCCTTCCTCTTCCATCATTTTGGGGAAAAAGCTGGGAAGGTTCCACAATACATTGGTGCCGTCATATAAGAAACGCACCTCCACGCCCTGCTGTGCTTTTTCCTTTAATACATCCAGAATCGTCTCCATCATCCTGCCGCCGCTGACAATGAAGAATTCCATAAAGATAAATTTCTCCGCCTTCATCAGTTCCTCGATCATGGCCGGAAACTGCTCGTCCCCTAATGTATAATATGTGACCTGCGTATTTTCATATACGGGACTGTTATCCCACTTTTCCAAATAATGAGCCAGCTGCCCGATAGCAGGACTTTCCTGTCTTAATTTTTCTTTGGATGCTTCTCTGGGCTTTACATACGTCCTCGTATAGCGAGCCAGCTTCTGCAGCCTGCCGTACATAACTTTCATCCCCGGCTGCATAATAATCGTTGTATAAAAGATAGCTCCAAATATAGGAAATATAGCAATGGGAAACATCCACGCCAGCTTCATATCCGGATTTCCTCCGGCATTAAAAATATGGATCACGGCCACACCGCTTATAATGAGAAAGAAAATATAAAACAGATAGCTGTAGCCCCGCAGCCAGTAAAAAGCAACCACCAGCAATATCAGCTGCGCCAGAAAGCCCAACATTATTACGGCCGTCCTTCCGTAAATCATTGTCTTTATATTTCCGAAGCGGTTATTTCCTTTTGTACCTGTACTCATGTAATTCCCCATTCCGAAGCATTCTTTCAGCTTCCAGACATAACGGCGCCCATTCATACCGCCAACACAGACACACCGACAGCGGTTATGCCAAAAGCTTTTCCAGTACCTGTTTAAATTCCCCCACCTGAAAAGGCTTCGTCAAAAATTCATTCATTCCGCTGTTAAGTGCCTTCCGGCGCTCCTCGTCATTATCATGTATCGTCAACGCTATGATCTGAATCTTTTTACCGTCCACATGCTCGGACCGCCGGATCTCTGATGCCAGCTGGTGCCCGTCCATCTCCGGCATCTCAAGATCCGTCAGAACCACGCCAAAAGTGCCCGGTGCACTTTCACGAAATACTTTCAACGCTTGTTCGCCGCTTCCGCAGCTGACAGAGGGAAAATTATTCACGGCCAGCATCTCCGATGCCATTTCCAGATGCAGCTCATTGTCGTCCACCACGAGAATTTTCAAGTCTTCCTTTTTCTCCTGCTCCGGACATTCTCCCTGCTGCAAAGCGTTTTTTACATGCTCCAGTTGAAAATAGAGCGTAAAGCAGCTTCCCTCGCCTACCTTGCTCTCCGCTTCTATCCTGCCGCCCATGGCATCCAGCGTCCGTTTGACAAATAAAAGCCCCAGACCGATATCGTCTCTCACTCTGTCCCGTATGCTGCCGTTTTGAGCAAACAGACTGCGAATAGCGGTCAAAAGCTCGTCTTCGATGCCACAGCCCGTATCCCGGACCGATACCGCCACTTCATCCCGGTTCTCTCCGGCCTCTATCCGCCATGCTTTCAGCAATACGCTGCCCCCCTTACGGTTATATTTATATGCATTGGACAGCAATGCATTGAGAAGCTGGGCAAGCCTGCTTCCGTCCCCATTATACCTCTCCTCCAGTTCTTCGTCCAACTCCATATGAAATGTAATTTGGGCGGGAGCCGCATCCACATTTCTACAGTAATTCTGACAATTCCGCATAATTTCCCGGAGCGAAAAAGGAGCCTTGGAAAATTTAACGCGCCATTCACGGTAAATGCCGATTTGGATCATATCATCCAGCATAGTCAGCATATAATTTCCCAAGCTATCCGCACGTGTGAGACAATGTCCGGCCTGCTGCAGTTCTTCCTTTTCTATCATTTCCCTTGCAAGCGTATTCAATTCAATAATTTCATTCATCGGAATGCGCAGATCATGGCATATATATCTCAGGAATTCCGTTTTGGAAAGCTCCGCATCTCTGGTTCTCTGCAGCACCTCCCAGAGCTGCTCCTTATAGAGCTCTTCGGCACGAACCGATTCATCCACATTCCTTGCATAAACCATAACACAGTCAGGTTCCTTGGCCGGAATGATAACCGTCTGCATCCACTGGTATTCCGGCGTCCACTGCCTTCTCTTATAAATGCAGGTATCACTGACCTGCACACTCTCCCTGACTCTGCGCATATGAGCCAGAGAGGTAAAAGTTCTGACCTTTTCCTGATCTTCCGGATAAACGGCCTCCAGAAAAGAATCCCTGAATTCATACCAGTCATAGGTTTCAAACGGTACTGCCCTTTTTTCACTCTTATCCCTGATAAAGACGCATTCCGCCGTGCGGTAATTAATTTTTACGATTCGCTGGAAAACGTCGTCCAACACTTCCAGCGCCATATTCACTAACGCATTTTTCCGGTGGATTTTCATGCAAAACCGGACGATAAAAAATAGTAATAAAGCCACTATACACATAAGCATAGTGGCACCTGCGGCATATAAAATCTGTTCTCTGTCCATGGCCTATGTCGTTCCTTCCGGCTCCAGAAATTGATTCAGATTTTGGAGACAGCGATAAAGAATTTCCATCTCCTCCTCACTCAAATCCTTTACGATAGCCTTTATCATTTTTTTGTGAAAATCTCGGTGATGATAAAAAGCTTTCCTGCCTTTGTCGGTGAGCAGCACATAGACGACACGCTTGTCCTCCTGACTGCGCTCACGTCTGATATAACCCTTTCTCTCCAGACCGTTCATGTTAGTAGTCAGAGTGCTGACGGTGACAGCCATCCTATGTGCAATAACGGACATATTTCTGGGCTCCTCAACTCCGATTGCTTCAATTATATGCATATCGTTGTTGGTAATATCCTGAAACTGTGATGTGATAACAGCCTTTCCTTCCATGTCCATCACATGATTAAACAGATTTACCAAAAGTTCATTGATTGAGTGCCTTGTACTCTGTCCCATGTTATACCGATGCCTTTCATCTACCGATAAGGCTGCCCGAAGCGGAGCAAAACCTCATACTATAAATTTACTCATTTCCCCAAAAAAGTCAATGGACTTTTTCAAATTATATTTCAGTAACGGTTCGGCTCTCCGCTGACGGCAGTAAGTCCTCTGTGAATCAATACACAACAGCTCCGGATTATCCTGCCGGAAAGATAACGGCGGCGGCATGTTACCACTTGATTACGCAGGCTCCATAGGTGAGACCGGCGCCGAAGCCCGACAATACCAGCGTCATACCCGGAATCAGTTTTCCTTGGCTGTTCAATTCATCCAGCAGAACGGGAATAGCCGCCGAAGACATATTTCCCACTCTGTCAAGATTTATGGGAAATTTTGATATATCAGCCTTTAATCGTTGGGCAATACTTTCTATAATACGGCGGTTTGCCTGATGGAGCACAAAGAGATCCACGTCATCCACCGTTATGCCGCTCTTTCCCAACGCTTCTTCAATGCTTGCCGGAACCTGCCGGACCGCAAAGGAAAAGACCTCCCTTCCGTCCATCCGTACATAGGGCACAAAATCCTTTTCCAGAAACCAGGGATTCTCCAGCTTTCGGCTGCCGCAAGCCAGAACGTTTCCTTTGCTTCCGTCGGAATGCTGCACAAATCCCATCATTCCTCCCTCCACGCACTGTTCCACCATAACGGCGCCTGCACCGTCCCCAAACAGAATGCAGGTTCCCCTGTCCGTCCAGTCAATGATTTTGGATAAGACCTCCGTACCTGCAATCAGGGCATTACGATAAATTCCCGCCGTGAGATACGCATAAACCGTATTCAGCGCAAACAGAAATCCCGAACAGGCTGCATTCAAGTCGAATGCCACGGCATTTCCGGCTCCCAGCATCTTCTGTACCTGACAAGCCGTACAGGGAATCTCCGTCTCCGGAGAACAGGTAGCCACCAGAAGAAGCTCCACCTCCGATGCTTCTCTCCCGGCATTTTCCAACGCTTTTCTGCAGGCATCCGCCGCCAAATCCGCCACAGTCTCTCCCGTGGAAATATGTCTGGCGCCGATACCGGTTCTCTCCCGGATCCATTCGTCCGAAGTGTCCACCAGTTTCGTCAGCTCTTCATTTTCCAGCTTCTTTGTCGGCAAAGCGCTTCCCGTCCCAATTATCTTCATCGACATACACCTTGTGCTCCTTTATTTTCATTTTACTCCCCAATATCTTTAAAACTTTCGGAAGCGTTCATAGCGCTGGGCGGCAATCCGGTCGCCGCTCATTCCGCGGTATTTTTCCAAAAATTCTTTTATCTGTTCTTTTAAGTAACCGGCAATGGCCTCCGCCGTACTGCTGTCTGCGCCGCCGAACTCCGGTATGATCTTTTCAATGACGTGAAGCTGCTTTAAGTCCTGCGCCGTAATCCGCATGACTTCACTGGCTTCCTTAGCCCTGCCGGAATCCTTCCATAAAATGGAGGCAAAGCCCTCCGGAGACAGAATGGAGTAGGTGGCATTTTCCAGCATCCAAACCTCATTCCCCAGCCCTGTGGCAAGAGCTCCCCCGCTGCCGCCTTCGCCGATAAAGATGCAGAGTACGGGAACCTTCAGGGCCGCCATCTCTTTGAGGTTGTGCGCAATGGCTTCCCCCTGACCGCGCTCCTCCGCCTCGATTCCGGGAAATGCACCGGAGGTATTGACGAAGCTGATGATAGGTCTGTGGAATTTTTCTGCCTGTTTCATCAGGCGCAGCGCCTTGCGGTAGCCTTCCGGCATGGGCATACCATAGTTACGCATCTGGCATTCCTTGATATCCTTGCCCTTGTGGTCTGCTATCACCGTCACCGGCTGGCCGTCCAAAAACCCGATGCCGCCTATGATCGCAGGATCATCCCGGAAGCTTCTGTCTCCGTGAGCCTCCACAAAATAATCGAAAATATGCTCCATATAGTCACAGGCGGAAGCTCTTTCCATACGTCTGGCCGCTTTTACCTTTTCCCACGCGTCCTTGGGATGCACTTTCCAAACCTGTTCCTTCAGGATTTCACTCAATTCAAAATGGGACTCCGTTCCGGGAGTAAAATCCGCATATTCTTTCTCTTTGCATTGATGCGATTTTATCAGAAAATATATGGTCTTTTTTAAATTTTCACGTTTTACGATGCCGTCTATAATGCCGTGTTCCTGTAGAAACTCCGCCGTCTGGAATCCCTCCGGCAGTTCCTGACCGATGGTCTGTTTAATCACCCGGGGACCTGCAAAACCAATCAACGCCCCCGGCTCCGCCATAATCACATCCCCCAGCATCGCAAAGCTTGCGGTCACGCCGCCGGTGGTAGGATCCGTGAGAATCGTACAATACAGCAGCCCTGCTTCCCCCAGTCTCTGAACGGCTGCGGAAGTCTTCGCCATCTGCATCAGGGACACGATCCCCTCCTGCATACGTGCTCCGCCGGAGCAGCAGAACAGGAATACGGGCAGCTTTAATTCTACGGCACGTTCCATAGCCGCCGTAATTTTCTCTCCCACCGTATGCCCCATGCTGGCCATCATAAATCTGGCATCGCAGATACCCAGTACAATGTCCTCGCCGAACACCTTGCAGCGCCCCACTGTGACCGCTTCATCCAGCCCCGTCTTTTCCCTTGCCTGAGCAAGCTTTTCTTCGTATCCTTCGTAAGCCAGAGGATTCCGGATGGGCAGATCGGTAAACCACGGTTCAAAGGAATGAGGGTCGGCTACCATTTTAATACGGTTGGGCACTCTCATCCGGAAATAACCGCCGCACTCGTAGCAAATATATTTTTTCTTTACCACTCTGGCTCTATCTAGCATTTTCCCGCATTTGGGGCATTTAATCAGATACACATCCGTCTTCTGAGGCTCTGCCTCCGTCTTTTCCTCTTTTTCCGTCTCCGCCTCTGTGTTATCAAAATGAATATCATGATAAATCTTGCTGAATTTCTTGGAAAAGAATTCTCTCTGTTTTACCCTGCGCAGTTTCACCGTTATGCCTCCTATTCCAGTTCCCCTTTCCGGGAACTTGTTCCGGTTCGATCCCTTCATTTCCGCCCTTTTTCAGGGAAAAATTTTCGTCTGATACGTCCCGTCGGAAAATTCCTTTCGGATCCTCCATTCCGGGAATTTAGTTGATTGCAAATGTTAATTCGGCCTGTGCCGCCACTTTTCCGTCAACTCTCGCCACAGCCTGCCCGATGCCGATAGGACCCTTGACCTTGACGATGGAGGTCTCCAGCTCCAGCACATCTCCGGGCAGCACCTTCCGGCGGAATTTTGACTTATCAATGCCTGCAAAATAGGCCGTGCGTCCTTTAAACTCCGGCTGCGCCAGCATAGCCACCGCCCCTACCTGTGCAAGCGCCTCCAGAATCAATACTCCCGGCATCACCGGATTGCCCGGAAAGTGTCCTTGAAAATAAGGTTCGTTTGCACTGACACATTTTTTCCCCACGGCACGTACTCCCGGTTCCAGTTCTTCAATGGTATCAATCAACAAAAAGGGATACCTGTGAGGAATAATTTCCATAATTTCCTGAGTTGTATAAACCGACATTTGACCGCTTCCTTTCCGAATGACCGCTTATAAATATTTTCCCAGCAGTATACTTGCGTTATGACCGCCGAAACCGAGGGAATTGCTGAGGGCATAGGGCACTTCCTCAAAAGAGGCATCCCTACAATAATTTAAATCCAATTCTTCTTCCGTCTCTCTTAACCCCACTGTCTTGTGGATAAAACCTTCCTGAATTTCTTTTACGCAGGTTACACATTCCAATGCACCTGCGGCTCCCAGAAGATGTCCCACCATGGATTTTGTGGAATTAATCTTTAAAGCCTTTGCATGATCTCCGAAGGCAAGCTTAATGGCTCTGGTCTCAAAGAGATCGTTGTGGTGGGTAGCGGTTCCGTGCGCGTTGATATAGGTCAGTTCCTCAGGCGACACGCCCCCGTCCTTCAATGCATTCAGCATCGCTTTTGCCGCACCGGAGCCGTCTTCCGCAGGAGAAGTAATGTGATAAGCATCGGAAGAACAGCCATACCCCAGCACTTCGGCGTAAATCTTTGCCCCTCTCTTCTTTGCATGTTCCAATTCTTCCAGCACCACAACGGCCGCGCCCTCTCCCATGACAAATCCGCTTCTGTCTTTGTCAAAAGGAACGGAGCATCTCTCAGGTTCCTGACAGGTAGAAAGAGCCGTAAGGGAAGTAAATCCTGCAATGCCAACAGGACAGACAGCGCCTTCCGTTCCGCCTGCCACCATCACATCCGCATCACCGTATTGAATGGTGCGGAAGGCTTCCCCGATGGAATGCGTACCGGTAGCACATGCAGTCACCACGTCAATACTTTTGCCCTTTAACCCAAATGCAATACTGACATTGCCCGCCGCCATGTTGGATATCATCAGGGGAACCAGCATGGGGCCTACCTTGGAGGGGCCTTTTTCCATCAGTCTGCCATGTTCTCTTTCCAATGCCTGAAGGCTGCCCACGCCGCTGCCTATGGCGCATCCCACCATGTAAGGGTCTTCCTGATCCATTTGTATACCGGAGTCCTCCATGGCCTCCTTGGAAGCCGCAATGGCATACTGGCAGAATAACTCCATACGCCGCGCCGACTTTTTATCCATATAGTCCTCAGGATTAAAATTCTTGACTTCTGCCGCCAGTTTACACTTGTACTCAGCCGTGTCAAAATGTGTAATGGGTGCAAAACCGATTTTTTCCTGCTTTACACTCTCCCAAAAGCTCTCCACACTGTTTCCGATAGGAGTGATGGCTCCCATTCCTGTCACAACAACTCGTCTCTTCATATTATTCTTACACCCATCTGTGCGCTGCCCCGCGCACTCAAATCAATGGTTGAATACGCATTTTTATTCAACCTTCCAGACATGCCGCCATCGGCGGCACAAACAATCAATGAATCGGTGCAAGTCTTTCACACTTACGTCCTATCGATCTTCATAACAATAGAATTCTTTCTTCAAAATTCCATTGCATTAAAGTGTCTGTTTCAGGCTTCCTGCCAGACAGCGGCAGTCTATGCCGTCATGGGCCGTTTAGAGCGCCGGAGCAATATCATTTTTGCCCGATGACACGCCTGAAAACAGATTGAAGATGTTTTTATATACAGAGTCCGCCATCCACGCAAAAGACCTGTCCGGTAATATAATCTCCTCTTTTTCCCGCCAGAAACAGCACCGTCTCTGCAATATCTTCCACGCTGCCCATCCTGCCCAAGGGGATGGTTTTTACCGCATCTTCCTTTACTTTATCCGACAATGCCTGTGTCATCTCGGTATCCACAAAACCGGGAGCCACGGCATTGACGCAGATTCCGCGGCTTGCAAGCTCCCTTGCCACGCTTTTGGTCAGACCGATAAGTCCGGCCTTGGAAGCGGAATAGTTCGCCTGTCCTGCATTTCCCAGAATACCGGATACGGATGAAATATTAATTATTTTTCCGCTCTTCTGTTTTAACAGCTGTCTGGAAAGATGCCTGATCGTATTAAAAGCTCCCTTCAGATTCGTGTCCAGCACCTGATCATAGTCCGCCTCAGACATCCGCATAATCAATCCGTCACGGGTCACTCCCGCATTGTTCACCAAAATATCAATATGGAAATGCTTTGCAACCGCTTCCTCTATCATTTTCCCGCAGGCTTCAAAATCGGACACGTCGCAGCCCACAGCTTCCGCGCTGCCGCCTTCCTGTTCGATCTGTGCCACCACCTCAAGGGCACGCTCTCTGGAGCCGTTATAGTTTACCAGCACCAACGCTCCCTCTCTGGCAAGAGCGCAGGCAATGGCACGCCCGATTCCTCTGCTCCCGCCGGTTACCAATGCAACCTTACCTGTAAGCATTTTCTCTCCTTATTCCGGTTCCGTCCCCTCATTCCGATGCCCCTTTTTCAGGAAGGGATGTTCACACGCTGGCGCGTCTGAAATCCCTTCCGGGCATCTCCTTTTCGGGACTGTTTTCCGGTTCCATCCCTTTTATTCCGGTTCCGTCCCTTTTATTCCGATGCCCCTTTTTCGGGAAGGGATGTTCACACGCTGGCGCGTCTGAAATCCCTTCCGGGCATCTCCTTTTCGGGACTGTTTTCCGGTTCCGTCTCTTTATTTCAATGTTTCCCGCAATTTTTGTAAATCTGCCACGGTCTCTACGTTTATCGCTTTGACGTTCCGGTCCGTCTTGCGCAGGAATCCTGTCAATGTCTTTCCCGGTCCGATTTCTATGAAAGTATCTACACCGTCGGCAATCATTTGCAGCATACTTTCGCGCCATCTCACCGTTCCGGAAACCTGTCTCGCCAACAGTTCTTTCACTCCGGAAGCTTCCGTCACGGGCGCTGCTTCCACATTGCAAAAATAAGGAATCACAGGGTCATGTACCTCCACGGCCGCAAGCTCTGCCGCAAGCTTTTCCCCGGCTCCCTTTAACAATGCGGAATGAAAAGGCCCGCTGACCTTCAAGGGCACACAGCGCTTGGCGCCTGCTTCGGTAAGCTTCTCCGAAGCCTTCTGCACCGCGGCTTCCTGACCTGTAATAACGATCTGTCCGGGACAGTTGTCGTTGGCAATGGATACGATTCCTTCCGTCTCCTCACAGACTTCGCGGATAGTGTCCGCATCCAGTCCCAATACCGCCGTCATAGCGCCGCCGACAGGATATGCTTCCTGCATGAAGATACCTCTGCTCCGGATCAGCCGGAACAAATCCTCCAATTCCATCACTTTTGCCGCTGCCAATGCGCCGTACTCTCCAAGGCTCAATCCCGCACATACATCCGCTTTGATCCCTTGCTCTTCCAGCACCTTCAGAATCGCCGTCTCACAGGTGAGCATGGCGATCTGGGTATATTCCGTAATATTTAATCTATCGTTTTCCGTAAAGCAAAGCTCCGCTATATCCAGCCCCGTAGCCTTCGATGCCAGATCAAATACCTTCCTTGCCGTTTCATATGTGTCATAAAATTCTTTGCCCATACCCGTATACTGGGCTCCCTGTCCGGGAAAAAGAAACGCTGTCTTTCCCATGTTCAGCCTCCGTATTGTTCTCAATCAGCTTCTGCAGCGTGTTTGAAAAATGTTTTCCGCCTGTTCCATGATTTCCTGTATCATTTCCGCACAAGTCTGCTCTTTGCTCACAAGACCTGCAATCTGTCCCGCCATCAATGTGCCGTTCACGGTATCTCCCTCCACAACGGCCTTTCGCAATGCGCCTAAAGTCAGCTGCTCCAGTTCCTCGAAAGGAGCTCCCGCTTTCTCCAGCTTCAAATACTCTCTCGTCATGCTGTTGCGAAGCTGGCGCACCGGGTGCCCATGGCTCATGCCGGTTACCTCGGAATCGATATCTCTGGCGGCAATGATCTTCTGCTTATAATTCTCATGCACGATGGATTCCTTTGCCACAATAAAGCGAGTGCCCAGCTGTACTGCCTCAGCGCCCAGCATCACAGCCGCCGCAAAGCCCCTGCCGTCGGCGATTCCACCCGCAGCAATCACCGGGATTTTCACGGCATCCACCACCTGAGGCACTAAAGTCATAGTGGTAGCGGAACCGATATGTCCGCCGGACTCCGTTCCCTCGGCTACCACGGCATCGGCTCCGGCGCGCTCCATCATCTTTGCCATAGCCACACTGGCAACCACAGGAATCACTTTCACGCCTGCGTCCTTCCATGCCGCCATATACTTGCCGGGATTTCCCGCACCGGTGGTAACCACCTTCACGCCTTCTTCCACCACTACCTTTGCAATCTCGTCAGCCTCGGGATTCATCAACATAATGTTTACGCCGAAGGGCTTTTGGGTCAGCTCTTTCGTCTTTCGGATCTGCTCCCGCACAAAGGATGCAGGAGCGCCGCCCGCACCGATGAGACCGATACCGCCGGCTTCGGAGACGGCTGCTGCCAAGTGGTATTCCGCCACCCACGCCATTCCCCCCTGTATAATAGGATATTGGATTCCCAGAAGTTCCGTAATTCTAGTTTTCATACTTCCTCTCATTCTGCCCCACATATGGCACAAACAAAGTTCTCCTTACTCTACGCCCTTATCTCTCAGATAATTCAGCACATCGCCCACTGTGTTCAGCTGCTCAAGCTCCTCGGAAGGAATCTCGATTCCGAACTCATCCTCCAAAGCCATCACCAATTCAAACAAATCAAGGGAGTCTGCGTTTAAATCATCCTTAAAGCTGGTATCTTCCGTAATTTCCATGCCTTCCGCATTTAATTTCTCCTCGATAACTTCCTTTACTTTTTCAAACATATCATTTTCTCCTTTTCTATTCCGCTCTTTATGGTTTTCTTTACCACTTCATATAGTTTGAAAGTCAATTTGTTTGATAGTCAAACTATTTGAGTCTCAAACTATTTGCTATAGTACATCCGCCGGATGCCGTTGTCAAGTACTTTTTCTTATTCCGAAAATCCCTTGCGGCATCACTGCTGCTCTCCCCGATTACCGAAAAGGAAAAAGGCGAAAGGAAGACCCTGTTCGACTCTTGTATCCTGCTGCCGGATGTGCTATAGTGAAAAAAGGGAAAACCATAGAAGAGCCAGCGTCAGCCGTCACTATGACGGCTGTGGCGGCTGTATTCGTTTTCCTTTAAAATTGCACGGTACAATCCGATCAAAGCAACAATGAGTATTCCTGTCTGAATATTCCTATCTGAACAAAGTCAGAGTTGTAATCATTATTGACAGCACCCTCCTTTTTATGTCTTTCCCATAACAAAGCTGATTTTTATCGGAGATGAAAAAAGACGGAAGAACGGCAATTGATGCTAAATGCAAATTTATTTGGATGCGGGCTCGCTTGAAAGAGCATTTTTGAACTTGGGAGCCGCCAAACACCGAAAAGCAGCCGCTTTTCATGGAAAAACAAGCGGAATAGAGGTGTTTTGAGATTGCGGGAGCATGCAATGCGAAGCAATCCGTGGTATCAGCATCACTAAAAACGTATAATACATTTATTCATTACAATCTAAAGGAGAAAAGCATGTCAACCAAACAGACTATATTAGAAGCCACGGGTGCTTCCATACGTCCGCAAATGCTGGAAAAAGAGACTTTTTTCTATGTCACGGACTTCGGCGCCTCTCCCACGGGCACCCCTCAGGCTAATACAACGGCATTCAACGAAGCAATCAAAAAAGCTGCTGCCACAGGCGGAGGCACCGTGACAGTGCCCAGGGGCACCTATTTCACTTATACTATCCTGCTCCGGAGCAATGTCAATCTCTTTCTGGAAGAGGGCGCGGTAGTCGCTGCCGCAAAGCCGGAGGAAGACCGGAACAAGGACGGCGGAAATTATGAGGAACCCGAAGTAAATCCCTATGTGGGCATACAGGATCACGGTCATACTTACTTTGCCAACAGCCTTGTCTACGGATCCGATCTGGAAAACGTTATGATCTACGGCAAGGGACTTTTCACCGGAGGCCGTCTTGACGAAGAGACGGGCGTGCTGGAATACATCCTTCAGGGCGGTGATCCTTTGGAACCGTTGCGCAGAGGGGACCGGGGACACCGGGGCACATGGTTCGGCAATAAGGGAATCGCCCTAGTACGCTGTAAAAATATAGTGTTTCAGGATTTCTCCGTAACCATAGGAGGACATTTTGCAGTGATCACCGAAGGCTGTACGAATCTCTACGCGGACAATGTCCTCATAGACACCACCAGAGACGCTTTCGATATCGACTGCTGTCAGGACGTAACGGTGCGCCGCACTACCTGCAACTCTCTGACGGACGACGGGCTGTGTCTGAAAGCGTCCTTCGGCGCAGGAATTTTTATGCCTACGCAGAATGTTTTAATCGAAGACTGCATTGTCAGCGGATACGATGCCGGAAGCGTCTACGCCGGAAAATACACAAGGGACAAGCTTGTGGCGGAAGACCGCTGCGGTCCCACGGGACGTGTCAAATTCGGCACGGAATCCACCTGCGGCTATCACCGGGTGACCATCCGCCGGGTAAAGTTTGACCGTTCCAGAGGGTTTGCCATGGAAGCGGTGGACTGTTCCTCCCTCACCGATGTGCTGTTTGAAGATTGTATACTGGACAATGTGTCCAGCTCCCCCATCTTTATCCGCGCCGGAGACAGAGGCAGATTCCCCGTCACCGGAATCGGCGCCGGAGACGGCTTTCCCGCCAAGGATGATATTCGTTTGAAACAGCAGGAATGGATTCTTCCCTGTGAGGAATCTTATCACTCCTACCCGCCCAAGCGTTACGCCCCCCAGTATAACCGCACCAAAAAAATATCCGTGGACGGCTGCTCTTCTTTTGAAATCGTGGAGCCGGAACAGCCTGTAATCTGCAATCCCGTAAACCTTACCGACGGCATCCCCGAAAGGGACAAGCCTCTCTATGCCAACGCCGTAGGCTGCGAAAAGCTGGCGGCAGTGGAAAACGTTCATATCCGAAACGTGAAAATTACAAACGCGGATCCCAGATATCCCATCCTGCTGATGGGGCTGACGGACTCCCATTTAAGAAATATAACTCTGGAAAATATTGAAGCAGAATACCGGGGCGGACTTACCATGGAGCACGCCGTGGAGCAGAGGCAGCTGAACACCGATTGGAAGTATTCGCAGTTTCATGCCGAAGAAAAGGTGCAGAGCCTCCCTTGGCTGGTGAATACCTTTTTCCTCAAAAACGAAGGACTGCTCCCCCGTGCGGATTGGAATCCCGACACCGAGGGCTGGGTCGATGACCCTTATAACGTACCGGAGCTTCCCGAAGTATATCCCGAACCCAGCAACTGGGGCATACTGCCCTCTTACGGCATTTTTGCAAAGCATGTGGACAATTTGGTGTTAAAAAACATCAAGATAAGCTGCAAAGTACCCGACGGCAGGCATGTATGTATATTGGACGATGCAAAAAACATAAGGATAGACGGCTTGGAAGCATACTGTGATCCCGGCCAAGTTCCCGTAGCGCTCATTACCCACCGTTTCCGCAGACATACCAACACGGAAAACGTACCGGATCAGCCCTATTTTACCACCACCGTGGAGGGACTGGAAATGACACAGCCTCTTTCCTCAGCCCATGTGGAAATCAAGGCTCCCGCTCCCGGCACCCCTATGGACAGTCTCTACCCATACCCCACCGTTCCCTGTGGAGAGACGGGATATGCCTTCCGAAAGGACACGGATCACTATCCTCTGCCATTGACCGTGCACCGCCCCTATATCCGGCCTGTAGGAATACAGCACATAAAAGCCGGAGAAAAGTATTCCCTGAATCTTCAAGTGCGAAATCCTGCCACGGACATCTCCGACGTGCCCTACAGCGGTATCGTTTACGGGGAACAGAAACCGACATATTATAGTGTAAAAGGGGCAGGTTCCGACTTGGTGTTAAAGCTTTCCGCGGAACACATGCCGGAGGGAGCTTCCTTTGATGCGGAGAAAGGCCGATTTTTCTGGCAGCCGGAGCCTTCCCAGACCGGAGAACACACAGTGGTATTCGTTGTGGACGACGGTATTATTCCGGAGAAGACGTCCGTCCTATTTATAATTGAGTAACAGGAAATGCAACACCGGATAAAGACAGCCTGTCAAACTGTCTTTATCCGGTGCCTTCTCAATCTTTCTATTTCGTGTTACAGCATGTTTCTAAAAATCCGATTTCTAAAGAATCCGGCGCGTCTGCCCATATCCGCATATTTCATTTACGCATGGATACGGTTCCGCATACTTGTGTTTACTTACAAATCCGTCCTAAAAGAATCATCCTGCTGCGCCTTCTTACCTACAGCATCATCTTTCCTTCGATTCCCTCAAAGGCAATTCCCTTTCTGCTGCCGCCCTTCATCCATACCACTACATGCCCGTAGCCGCCGCAGCCCTCAGGATCGGCATACTCCACTTTCTCGATAGGAAACAGTTCCTCCTCCGTAAAGTCCTCATGACTCTCTTTTGTGATCACCTGTGAAATCAAAATATAAGGCTCATAGCCGTACTGCTTTTCCCGATCCGTCTCGGCATACAGCACAATGGATTTCTCCGAATCAGGGTTGGTTCCCGTGCTGTGAAGCAGTTTCAAATCTTTCCAGCCGTCATAAATAGTCATTGCCAGCTGCTTCTCATTGCCCAAGGCATCCCTTCCTTTCAGGAGAATGGCTTTGGCGCTGCCACATGACTTTTCCTCTATTTCCGTACCGTTGTCCGGGAATCCGTAGGAGCCCAGCGTCAGCGAGACGGGCGCTCTGTGCAGCCGCAGTTTATCCACACGAACCACACCGCAAGGCACTGTAAAGTCCGCCAGATTTATGGCCTGAATCCAGTGGCATTCTTTCTCCAGACAGTAGCCGAAGAACTGCCGGCGGTATAAAACACCGTTCTTCTCCCCATGCCAGAAGGTCACATTTCCTTTGGAAATCTGCCCTGTGGTTTTATCCTTCAATACATACTGTTGTGCCTCCACGTCCACTGCGGGAGCGGATTCCCACGGATACTTTGTGTTATAGCAAAGCTTGGAGTAATTCCACATACCGTGCTCGTCACCGGGCTGCTTTACCACTTTTCCGGTGCGCAGAACCGTCTCTCCGTTGGCCTGATGATTGGAAAAGCAAAGCGCCGGGCCGTCCAGTGCCGTAACCTTTACCTCCTTCTCCCCTAAACACTCCCAGCTGCCGTTATTTTCCTTGGCAGTCCAAAAAGGATGATTAGCGGGTAAATGGAGACATAAAAATGCCTTGCCCAGCCAAAACGGGGATTCCGCACAGGAGTACCCTTGTACCAGAGGGGAAAACTGCCCGTAAAAGCCCAGCGTGGGAACACCTTTGTACAGAAAATCTTCCCTTCCCAAAAACTGCATCAGAGATCCGGAGGAAATACGCCTTGCCAGTCCCGGATTTCCCGTACTTTTGTGCAGCAGCATATTTCCGTCAAAAGCGCTGGTGGCCGCGTTGCGGTAAATATTGCTTCTGCCCCACATATTGGTCCATCCGTCCCTGTCAAAGAAATCCCCGTAGGTCTCCATCAGTTTGTTGGATTGTTCCTCGAATTTCCGTGCTATATATGGCTCATTCTCATAGCCGTACCAAAGATTCCATATAGGCGCGTATACGTTGAATGCCCAACAGGAATAATAATCAAAAGAGTGTCCGTCACGATACCAGCCGTCTCCCGCATAATAATTCAAGATGGCCTGTGCATGATCCCGCATAATATCTCTGTCTATGGGATAGCCTTCCATATGCAGAAACGCCATATCCAGCATATTAAAGAGCCGCCAGTTCTGGGGCACTGTATTCTCATGGGCATACCCCTGTAAAAATTCCGCTATAACATCTTTCTCCGCCTGAGAATATGTATCCCATATCTGCTTCCTGCTGACCCAGAGACAAATGACCAGCGCGCAAGTCTCCACGGTCTGCTGAAATGCCCGGAAAGGATCCGCATGACCTGTAATCTCCTGCTGATCCGCATAAGTGCCCACATACAGCTCATCGCCCTTGGTGCAGACTCTAAGCACCTGATTCTTATAATATTCCGCCATGGAATACCCGCAGATTTCCAGCCACGGAATATTCTGCATCACAGGAGCCGCAATAAAAAAGGATCTGGTCAGTCCCTCAAACACCTCCGCAGTGCGCTGCGTCTGCTGAACCTCCTTGGATGCCTTGAGATGCGGATAAGTAATCTCCGTCTCCTTCCTTGGCATGATAACGGGTTTTTCAAAATCGTCTATGTTTTGAAAAATCCCCTCCAGCATATATTTTCCTGCCTCCAGCCAGCTCTCCCGGGTAAGGCCGGTGTATGGGCTTAGCTCATAGTCCAAGGTTTTCGGTACAAATTTTGTTCCCATAAGCAACAATCTCCTTTTCCGCCGCTTTCCTTTTCGTTTGAAACAGTACCCAAAACCTGTCCTTGGCATTCCATGCCAAAATGCAACGATACAAAAACAGCTGTCTCCTTAAATTATAACACCGAAAGCCCCTGCTGGTAATGTTTTTTTTATGAAATTCTCTAACTTTTTCTCACCGGATTACTGTTCACTCCTTTCACAGCAGCAGATGCACAGAAATCGCAAAACAGCGATTTCGCGCATGTCTGTCTCGGGTTTGTCACGCAGAAACAACATGAAAACACCTGCAAAAGGAGTGTGTTTCATACACTCTCTATTGTGCGGAAGAGGACTGTGCACGCTTTTTCAGCTCTTCAATTATTCGTTTACATTCATCCAGCTCTTCTTTTGTTACATTATAGTTCTCATAGAGCAGAAAAGGAACTTTCCTCAATTTTTTCTCATCCCAAAACGGAAACTTCTTTATCTCTTCCTTTTTCTTCATAATCTGTCCCCTTTCACAATCACAATGTTATACGAGAAACATCAACTGTCTATTGTTAAAATAACACAATTTAATCACAAACGTCAACCGTGCGCCGTTAATAATTATCTTCATTATCACATATACTTTATATAAGATTATTTTAATAAAGGAGAATTTCTATGACATATTCTGATGCCATTATCAAACGGCTGACAGATTTATGCGCTGAAAGAAAGATAACGATCAATAAGCTTGCTACCTTATCCGGCATTACACAGTCAACCGTTGATAACCTTATGAAGGGAAAAACCAAAAACCCCAAATTGAAAACTTTGCACAAAATGGCAATTGGCTTAAACATGACTGTCTCTATGTTATTGGACTTTCCCGAAATGAACGAGACTGTATTTGATGATGAATAAGAGCCAAATACAGCAAAACTTTCTTCTAAATAACCATCACTATAATCAGCGGCAGTACCATGTAAACTTTCTATCCGTTTAGTTTCGACCGTCCTTCGCCGTCCCGACCTTTTTCAAGACAAACTGCTCCCCTTCATAGATGCGCACCGGATTTCCTCTGACAATACGATTATGCTCCCGCCACGCGGCATTGACCTGAATCTCTTTCTGTTCCTGCTGCAAACAGTCCAGTTTTTCCTGAAGCTTCTGCATAGCCCTCTGTTTGTTTTGATATTGGCTCCGTTCCTCGGTGGACTGTGATACAAGCCCTGTGGGAATATGTGTGATCCGCACTCCCGTCTCTACTTTATTCACATTCTGTCCGCCTTTTCCTCCACAATGAAACTTTTCGATGCGATATTCCTTATCTGCCGAAATCTCGGTCAAGCCGGGAATTATGCTCACATCCACATACCAGTTTTTCCTCCTGTGGTTTCTGCGGAACGGGCTTTGACAAATCCATAGTACTGTGCCCTCCAAACCGCTTAGATCATGCTCCGTTTCAAAACGTATGGAATGAAAGCAGCCTTTTTCCTCCCCTTTCGTATAGGATACATTTCTTAAATCTTTATACTCTTTCTGTAACGCCTCGAATAGTTTTGCCGCTGCCAGCTGGCATTCGGAGGGGCCTTGCCCCGAACTGATTTGAACGACCATATAATCTCCTATTTCTATTCCAATTTCTATCTCTATCTCAATTTCTATCTCTATTCCAAGTTCTATCTCTAATCCAAGTTCTATTCCTATTTCTATTCCTGTCACTACCCCCGTTTCTCATCCGGCTTTCCGGGTGCTATTGTCTGCTTCCCGCCTTGAAATTATAGACAGGTTTTAAATGTTCCGTGATCTCAACGGTTTCCTGAAGCCGTTCTGCGATTTCCGATACGGAGCGATAGGCAAAGGGCGCCTCATCCAACGTTTCCGCACCTACACAGCTGCTGTAAATCCCCTTCATCTCTTTCTTGAATTCCGACACAGTATGCAGTGTTTTCACATCCTCACGTTTCAGTTTTCTGCCGGATCCATGGGGAGCCGAACAATTCCATTCCTGATTACCTTTTCCGATTCCCAGAAGGACTCCATCCCTCATATTGACAGGAATAATCACACTCTCACCCTTCCGGGCGGAAATAGAGCCCTTCCGAAGGATTCCGGACTCATCCAAATAATTATGAGGAACGGAAAACTGATCCAATGCTTTCCATTTCATTCCCTTCAATATTTCCCGGACAATGATCTCCCTGTTCCACTGAGCGTACTTTTGAATGATTGCCACGTCTTCCAAATAAGCCTCCTTGTTTTCACCCTCCAGATAACTCATATAATAGGGAACCTCTCCGCCGCATTCTTTGAAGCTTCGGGCGGCCAGTTTCGTATAATATTCCGCCACTTCCTCTCCCAGATGCCGGCTGCCGGTGTGCACCACAAGGTATACGGAACCGTCCTCCGCCCTGTCAAGCTCTATGAAATGATTCCCGCCCCCAAGCGTACCAAGGCTTCTTTCCGCCTTCTTCTTGTTAATATGACCGGCACAGTGAAGCGTCTCATAAGAAAATTCCCCGGCCATGTGATGAGGCTCTCTCCGTATGGTAAATCCGGCGGGTACATTTTCCCGGATCACTTTATCCAGTTTTTGAAATTCAACATTGCTTTTATTCAATTTTACACAGGTCATTCCGCAGCCGATATCCACTCCCAGAAGCTGCGGGATTACTCTGTCCTTTACTGTCATGGACAGCCCTATGGGAGCTGTCTTTCCGGGATGTATATCCGGCATCATGCGGATCCTGCTTCCCTCCGCCACTTGATTATCACATATCATTTTCACCTGTGCTTCAGCGTATGCATCTACATCATCCGTAAATATTTTTGCCTCGGCATAAATACCTTTTACTATTTTCACACTAACCTCCATGATTCCGCTCTGCGGAATCTTAAATCCGAATGAGAAATGCCGTGTTTACGGCATAGCCCACACACTTTCAAACATGCCGGCACAGTCGGCTCAAGCAATGAATGAATTGGTGCAATTCCGGAAAAACAGGTACAAAAAAAGCACCCTAAAGGTGCAGTCTGTAAATCTAATCTATCCATAAACTATATTCCGGATATCCGTATTCCGTGAGGGCTGCCTTGCCTTTAGTTACCATATTCTTTATTTTGCTTTGGATTCGTCTGTTCTTCTGCATGGTAAACCCTCCTTTCTCCAGTCAATCACGATTTTCGTTAACATAGGTAATAATAACACAGGGAAACGGCATTTGCAAGTATAACTTCATTACTGTTCACTCACTGCCGCCCCGTGTTTTCACGCTGTATTTGCGTGAAAAGCACAAGACGGATTCGGCGCCGCAGTCAACAACCCTCAGCAAGCAACGGGGCATCAAGCTTATTGCTCGCGGGAACCAATTTGCGGAATACGCCAAAGTGAGTTGCCGACTATAAGAATTCCCGTAAATCCTTCACCAACGTCTCCTCGGCCTGAGCCACATCCTTTGCCAGCTTTTTGATTTTGTCTTCCGCTGCAGGATATTGATTCAAGTACTTATATATACTTTTAATACCCATATTGCAGCCGTCGGTGATAAGATCCGCCGCTTTGTGGTCCGCATTTTCCTCATTCATGACCATATTGGACTTAACCTTGGACATCATCTTTGCCATGATCGCAGGCTCTTTTCCGTCATCATGGTACTCATTCAGGTATTCATGTGTGGTATTGCCCAGCTTGGTATGCGTCTCCTTGCTTTTCGCAAGCAGATTCCGCAGGCTCTCGCTCTGTACATGTTCTATTACGTCATCCAGCGAAGATACTCCCATCTTAATACCCGCATTGCATTCTCTCAACAATCTAATGGTATCATTTTCCATATGCCGCCTCCTATTTTGCCCCTTGCCGCAATATATCCCATATCTGCCCGTACAACAGAATACAACAACGTAATGCACAAAAAACAGTACGGCAAATATGGTGACTATTGCTCAAGATAGTCTGTCCAATAGAAGACATTTTTATAATAAAATACAAATTGAATATTATGTCTACTCTTTTATTCTGTCTGCGGCTATGTGTTCCAGATTGACCTTGCCCCCGTCCGGGAGCTGGTGTCCCTCCAGCGAGATTACTCCGCCTTGTAGGGTCCTCTGTCCGATTTGCTGAAACAGCTCGCTGATGGAGCTGTGATTTGCTGGAGACATTTTGTCCCAAAGGCGGGAGGATGGACAACAGCAAAAGAATGTGCTATACTTGTGCTCATACTTTTGAATATCTATGAAATTTTTGAACGACCTATCACAAAACAGTATAATAATATGTGGTGGGTTTGGGTAGAGAACTATGGATGACAAAATATATCCTATCGGGATATTTATGCATTCCACAATATTTTATTAAATCATCCCATATATCATGCACTATCTGCTTATTTCTGCAACTTTCCTTCAAATATCTCCACTCTATATCCCGTTCCTTAGCATAGCTGGAAAATTGATCTATCGCCGTTAAAAACCTCTGAATCGCTTCAATAGATGTTGCCCTTTTGTTTGTTTCAAAATAATATTTGCATGCCTGTTCCACATCTATCTTTGTAAGATTTGCAGATAGGTCAGCAAGTGAATACAACTTTAATTCTTGATTACAATACTCCAAAAACTCTTATAACATGCCTGATAATCAGCCCTCTCGCCTTTTATCGTTTTATAATAATCATCTAATGCATTTTTTAATACTGCGCTCATTAGCCTTCTCCGCCTTATACACATCTTTTTAATGTAAAGTATCGCCTGACTCTAAAATTATATAATTACCTCATCTATTCTACAAAAGCTAAGCAAATCCTTTATCTAACAAAATCAAATTGGTAAACTATTTCGACACACAACGCCCCATACCCACCGCAGCATTTCGGATAAAACCGACTGCCTGCAGAGCGTGAACTCACTTAGCGAAGTCTTTTCGAGCTTGGCGATTTCCTTCACCCTTCCCGTCATGCCGACG
This sequence comes from uncultured Acetatifactor sp., assembly GCA_910589655.1. Classification (GTDB taxonomy): domain Bacteria; phylum Bacillota; class Clostridia; order Lachnospirales; family Lachnospiraceae; genus Acetatifactor. The sequence continues at coordinate 60,117 of CAJUTJ010000020.1, forward strand.
CAGTCGGCATAAACAATAAGTGAGAAGAATGCCTGCACTTGGCATTCTTCTCACTTATTGTTTGTGATACTTAGAATTTCTTAGATGACGTATTTGGGCGTCTTAGATTTTCATCTCACAATTGTATCGGGCCAAAAACTGTTTTGTCCTTTCCTCGCGGGGATTCTCAATGACCTGCAAAGGATCGCCCGCTTCCACAATCACACCGCCGTCCATAAAAATTATATGATCTGCCACATCTCTGGCAAAGGCCATTTCATGGGTCACAATAATCATGGTGGTGCTCTGCTCCGCCAGACCGCGGATGACCTTTAATACTTCTCCCGTCAGCTCGGGATCCAACGCTGAGGTAGGTTCGTCAAAGCACAAAATATCAGGCTGTAACGCCAAGGCTCTGGCAATCGCCACTCTCTGCTGCTGTCCCCCCGAAAGCTGGTGGGGATAATGCCCCATCCTTTCCCTCAATCCCATTTGATCCAGCAGCTCCGCTCCGTGCTTCTTTATTTCCTCTTGAATTTCCTTTTTATTTTGTTTATAGTCCTCCCTCTCCCTTGCCAGCATATCCTCCGCCAGCATCACATTTTCCAGAGCCGTGTATTGGGGAAACAGATGAAAGGACTGGAAAACCATGCCAAAGTGCAGACGCTTCTTCCGAAGCTCCTTTTCTTTTCCTGCCCGAGGCCGTGAGGCATCAAACAATACTTCCCCCTTTACGGAAATAGTTCCCTGATCCGGCGTCTCCAGAAAATTCAGGCACCGCAGCAGCGTAGTCTTGCCGGAGCCGGAAGAGCCGATAATAGCAAGCGCCTTTCCCTCTTCCAGAGAAAATCCCACGTCTTCTAAAACTTTAGTATTCCCGAAACGTTTTCCGATATGATTTACTTCCAAGATCGCCATACGGTCTCCTCCTAATGCAATCGCCTTTTACGGTACTTTATATGTCCGAATACCTATCTGAAATACGACAACTTCTTTTCGATATAATTAAACAACAATGTAAGAATACCTACAAATATCAGGTAAAACACACCTGTGTAAAACAGCGGCCATGTGATACCCGCAGACTTCATAAATGAGTAGCCTGCAAAAGTAAGCTCATACGCCGCAATTATTCTGGCAAGGGAAGTATCCTTTACCAGTGTGATCACCTCGTTTGACAAGGGCGGCACTACCCGCTTTATCATCTGAAGCAGCGTAATCTTAAAAAATATCTGGCTTCTCGTCATGCCCAGTACCTGTCCTGCCTCCCGCTGTCCTACAGGCACCCCTTCAATACCGCCCCGGAAAATAACGGAAAAATAACAGGCATAATTTAAGGAAAAGGCTACCACTGTGGCGGTAATACGGCCCGCCTCATTCCCTTTCCAGATATTTTGCCCCAGCCAAAGCCCCGGACCATAAAATATGATAATCAGCTGCAGCATCAGCGGCGTTCCCCGGATCACCCAGATTAACACCTGCAGCAAAAATCTCAGCGGCTTCCATTTGTTCATCGTTCCCAGAGCCAGAAGCAATCCCAACGGCAGCGCAAATAATAATGTAAATATGAAAATTTGAAAAGTAGTGGCAAGACCGTTTAATAATTCCAATGTTACTGTCCAGAACATGCTTTTCTCCCGTTCGTTGTGAAAATCTCCAAACTTCCAGTCATGCCGCCATCGGCGGCACAAACAATCAATAAGTCGGTGCAAATCTGGAAGAATCGCATCAGCGATTCTTCCAACTGCTTTAGCAGTTTGGGAAGAAGCTCTGCTCCGCAGAGCGTGAAATCACTTAGCGAGGTCTTTTCGAACTTAGTGATTTCCTTCACACTAAACAACCGGCTTCTACTGTAACTTATTTCCGTCACTTACCTTGCCGCAGACAGCGGATACAAAATTTAAAATGCTTCAAGAGGAAGGTATTCACCTCCACATGGCATTTGTCATAGCATTTGTCATAGCATTTGACATGTCATGTAACATGATCTTATACTGATGCCGACGCTGCATTTGGTTCATTGACGCAGAAATAAACCCAGATACTACATTTGAATCAGACGTATGTAATTTACCATACAAAGGCAGAGAGTATAATGCCCTCTGCCCGTTTTACCAGCTTATAAACCTATTTAATATCCGGTTCCTATCCTATTTTGCAGGAACCACGACTACCTGAGCATTCTTACAATATGCATTCGTACACTCCATAGCCTCTGTTACTTCGTTGGTGAGCGTCATACCGTTCCATACGACATCAATATTTTTGGAGTCAAGTTCCATAGTTTTGTTGTCCCAGTCTATCACGACAAACTGTGCTTCCACACCAAGCTTGTCTGCAACCATCCGGGCCATATCAGCGTCAAAACCGATCCACTGGCCGGAAGCATCCCTGTAATCCATAGGCTCAAACTCCGTGATTCCTACGATTAAAGTACCTTTGCCCTGAATGTATGCCACATCTCCGTCCGCCGCTGCATCATAAGACCCTCCCGACTGTTCCACCAAGGCCTCCTGAACGCCGTAAGTCTCCGCAATCTTCCGCATGGAACCGTCCGCATAGCTGTCAGCCAATACGGCGTTAATGTATTCCGCCAAATCGGAACCCTTGCGGCAGCCTACCCCATACTCCTCCGTGGTCAATTCCTCTGTGTGGGTCAGATCAGGATAGCTGGTGCCCTCACCGATCATAGCGCCTGCCATCAGCAGATCAATAATCGCCGCATCGGAAGTACCGGATGCCACTTCCATCAGAGCATCCGCCTGAGAAGCAACGGAATTAACGGAATATCCTTTCTCCTGTGCTGCCGCCTCTCCCGCGGAACCCGCCTCCACGGCATATACCATGCTTTTAGCATCGCCCGAAGTCTCACTGTCCCCACATCCTGTCATGGCCAGCCCCATAGCCAGCACAAGTGCCAATGCCAATTTCTTTTTCATAATCTCCTCCATCTGAGAACGTGCCTGTTACTGCATTTACCATACGGCCTTGCGGCGCTCTCCCCGCTTGACCGCTTTCTTTAGGATTTTAACACAGTAGCAAGATAAAGTAAAGTAGGAAAGAGACAGGTTCGTCCCTAAACCGCGTGAAAACGTCTGACGGGGCAAAGATGTGAAAAGTATTGCTTTATTGCATTTCTTTTTTGATTTTATGAATCAAAGAAATGTCTGCCGGAAGCCACGATACGGAATCCAATTCTTCTCTCGTGAACCACTTGGCCGCCTCCGCTTCCTTCAAAACCAGACCGCCCGATACGACTTCGCACCAGAAGCAGTCCATTGAAAGATGAAAATGAGGATAATCATACTCAACGGTATCAAAGAGATCAAATATTTCGATTTCCGTGTCCAGTTCTTCTTTTATCTCACGTTTTAAAGCCTGCCGGGACGTCTCCCCTTCTTCTAATTTACCTCCCGGAAATTCCCATTGGCCTTGAAATTCTCCATACCCCTTTGCAGTGGCATAGATTTTCTTTTTTTCTTTCACCGAATCACATATGATTGCCGCTGCAACCCTTACTGTTTTCATATTAAATTCTCCTTCCGGTCAATCCGTTCCTATTGCGGCATTACACGCTCCGAGGTTATCAATAAGCAGCCCCTACTGTCCGCACTACCGCTGTGTCAGTCTCCGTTTGATTCCATCCCTACCGCAGGACAGCTCAAACATTGGATCCTTCCGGATTAACGCTGCAATTAATGTGTCATAAAGTGCGGTTTCATTATATCATATATTTGTATAAAATGGTTACTTTCACTCTGTGACCGATAACACATACACAGAAACCGCAAAAAACGCGTGAAAACACCTAGCGGCAGCATGGGTGTGAAAAGTAACCCAAAATGCATTTATAAAGGAAAGCCGTCCCCTTTCACTTGCGCTTCCATGCAAAATCTCCTATAATCATAGTTGCCGAAGTTTAAATGATTTCGTAACGGCCTTTGCCGCCGATATGTCCGCATATCTCATTCAGTTTGTTATGAACAGTTGCCGGAAAGCTTTTATTTTAGATTTAGAATAAGGAAGAAAACACATGATTATCGAAGAAGTCCGTACCATTGATGAACTGCTCCAGTTTGTAAACAGCCTATACCAAAAGCACGGCCTGCGGCTGTGGTACAGAGGAGAGGAAGACGCCGGTCTGGCATTGCTCCCCTCTATACAGCGGAGCCAGAAGCGGGTGGATATCGAACGATACATTACAAACGATTTCTATATCCGAGCCAAACAGATTCTGACCAACGCCCCGGAAAAGCATAATTATGCCGCATGGGTATCCCTGATGCAGCATTACGGCCTGCCCACAAGGATGCTGGACTGGAGCCTGTCTCCCTTGATTGCTTCTTTCTTTGCCACGGAAACCTTCGCGGACACTGCCGACAAAGACGCCGGCATCTGGGTTCTGGCGCCGGACATATTTAACGAACAAGAGGGATTTGGCCGCTGTATCTATCCCATTGATGCGGATACCAGCCAAGAAATGCTGCTGCCTGCTTTTAAACACTCCCACCACAATCCGGCGCTGCGGAACAAGATTCTGGCCTGCCACTCCACGGAAAACAATCTGCGCATGAACTACCAGCAAGCCAGCTTTACCATCCACAACTCCTTACGGCGTTTAGAAGATATCTGCGATGAGAATACTTTATACAAAATTATAATTCCCCGTGACAGAAAGAAATACTTTATCGACAGCCTGCGGGTATTCGGCATTACGGAAAGCTTTATTTACCCCGACCTCGACCACATATCCAGCGACCTAAGACACTCTTACGATATATAAATATGAATCAGTCCCGGAGCGGAAACGCCCGGAAGGAATTCTCAGCTGCTTTCTTTGCAGATGAAATTCCTTCCCTTATATGGGCGTTGCAGCGCAGGGACGGAACTGGAATCAGTCCCGGAGCGGAAACGCCCGGAAGGAATTTTCAGCTGCTTCCTTTGCAGATGAAATTCCTTCCCTTATATGGGCGTTGCAGCGCAGGGACGGAACTGGAATCAGTCCCGGAGCGGAAACGCCCGGAAGGAATTTTCAGTTGCTTGTTTTAGCAAATGAAAATTTCTTCCCTCACATGGGCGTTGCAGCGCAGGGACGGAACTGGAATAGGAGGACCTATGAAAATTGTATTAGAGCATCTGACAAAGAAATTTCCCGGCCGGAACAAGAAAAGCCGCGAGGAGGTTACTGCCGTCAACGACTTCCATTTCGAAATCCCCGACGGCAAATTGGTAGGACTGCTGGGACCCTCCGGCTGCGGCAAATCTACCACTTTGAACTTAATCTGCGGTTTACAGAAACCCACCGGCGGCAGAATTTTGTTCGGAGAAGACGACGTTACCAATCTGCCCCCCGAGCACAGGGGCGTAGGCTTGGTATTTCAAAATTATGCCCTCTATCCCCACCTGACGGTCAAAAAAAACATTACCTTCCCTCTGGAAAACCTGCGAGGTGCGGACAAGCTGACCAAGACCGAAATGGAACGGCGGGCTTATGAAGCAGCCAAACTGGTGCAGATTGAAGAACTGATGGAACGCAGACCCGGCGAGCTCTCCGGCGGCCAGCAGCAGCGTGTGGCAATTGCCAGAGCGCTGGTGAAAATGCCCCGGGTGCTCCTGCTGGACGAACCCCTTTCCAATCTGGACGCCCGCCTGAGACTACAGACCCGTGAAGAAATACGGCGGATACAGAAACAGACCCAAATTACCACCATCTTCGTCACCCACGATCAGGATGAAGCCATGAGCATCTCCGATATCATTGTGGTTATGAAAGAAGGTGTGGTACAGCAGATCGGCAAGCCTCAGGATGTCTACGATAATCCCGTGAACCTCTTTGTGGCAAAGTTCTTAGGCACTCCGCCCATCAACGTCTTCCAAGGCACGGTCAAGAAAGAACAGCTGTATATCGGCGGAGAAGCCGTCCTCACCGTAAACGGCGTAGCAGACCAAGAAGTTTCCGTGGGGATCCGTCCGGAGGGCTTCGTCCTTCAAGAAGACGGCCCTATGAGCTGCAATTTAAGCCGTATTGAAATCATGGGAAGAGATATCAGTGTGGTCTCCACTCACAAGTGCTGCGAAGCTCCCTCGGTCCGCTCCATCATAAACGCGGAAGCCAAGGTGGATACCTCCTCCGAGACTGTACGCTTTGCCCTGAAACCGCAAAAGCTTTTCCTCTTCCGAAAAGAAACGGGAGAGCGGATTCATTAATTGTTCGTGCCGCTGATGCGGCATGTCCCAAAAACACCATAGAACCCAGAAAGGATATCCACTATGGAAAAACAAACTATAAAGGGCTGGCTCTACCTGCTTCCCGCATTTTTATTTTTGGGTGCCTTCATGATCTATCCCCTCGTTGATGTATTCATATATTCCTTTGAGGAAGGATATAATTTTGCCTCCCAGACCTTTTTTGATGTGGGAACGTACAATTATTCATATGTCCTGCACGACCCCTACTTCTTGCAGGCGGTAAAAAATACATTTATACTGGTAGCGATTACGGTTCCTCTTTCCACCGGGCTGGCGCTTCTAATCTCTCTGGCGCTGAGTTCCGTCAAGCCTCTGCGGGAATTGTTTCAGACCGTTTACTTCCTCCCTTATGTGACCAACACTTTGGCGGTAGGGCTGGTCTTTATGATTCTGTTCAAGAAAACGGCCTACTCGGAGGGACTTGTCAATCTCTTAATCCAATGGTTCGGGGGCAGCTCCGTGGACTTTATCGACGGCCCCTACTGGGCTAAAATGTTTGTCCTCTGCTTTTACACCGTCTGGGTGGTTATGCCTTTTAAAATATTGATTTTGACCAGCGCTCTGGCCTCCGTGAATCCGGTATACTACAACGCTGCCAGAGTGGACGGCACTTCACGGTTCCGTATCTTCCGGAAGATTACCCTTCCCATGATTTCCCCTACGGTTTTCTATCTGGTTATCACGGGATTCATCGGAGCCTTTAAAGCCTACAGCGATGCAGTGGCATTGTTTGGAACAAACTTAAATGCGGCGGAAATGAATACCATTGTGGGCTATGTCTACGATATGCTGTATGGCGACAGCGGAGGCTACCCTTCCTACGCGTCCGCAGCGGCTATCCTGCTGTTTGCCATTGTGCTGACCATTACCTGCATTAACCTGTTAGTCAGCCGCAAACACGTACATTACACATAAGAACCGCGGTGGTTACTTTTCACACCCACGCCACCGCCGCGTTGGTGCCAGTCAACAATACCTTGTGCTCGCCTTCTTCCACCGCCTTGCGCTGACGCAAACATCAATCAGTGATTGCTTCAAGTTTCATGCAACGCTGTACCGGTCACGGAGTGAACAGTAACCCGCCGTGCAAATACACAATCTTGCACTTTCCCCCCTACGGCAGGCGAGGGCACTGAAAAAGTCCAAATTACCTAAAGAAGAACACAATATGCAGAACTGTTAGTTTGTAAAATACACATATATTGTGTATTCGTTAGGCAGATACCGACTTTTTCAATGCCTTCACGGCAAGCTGACGGGGTATCAATCTTGCAACCGCATCAAAGCGGGGACACTACTGCAAACCGCAGAAAGGCATGGTTATTCCTATGGAAAAACAACTTGATTACCGAAAAATCCAAAAATCCTCCCGAACCCGAAAGGCCGTCGGGAACACCGCCGTTTATATTCTACTCCTATTGTGGGCGGTGATTGTGCTGTTTCCTTTTTACTGGATGGTGCTGACTTCCTTAAAAAGCTACGGCTCCTATAACGCGGAACACGTTCCTGCTTTCTTCACCTTATCGCCCACATTGCAGAATTATGCGGACGCTTTCACCACCGTGCCCTTGGGGCAGTACCTCCTTAACACGCTGATCTTTACCGTGATTACCACCCTCATTATGGTGGCTGTAATCACCCTTGCGGCCTTTGCCTTTGCCAGATTGGAATTCAGGGGGAAAAATATTGCCTTTACCTTATTCCTCTCCCTGATGATGATTCCCAACGAGCTTGTGGTCATCACAAATTTTGCCACTGTCACAAATCTGGGATGGCGGAATACTTTTATCGGGCTGATCCTGCCCTCCGTCACCTCGGTCTTTTACATTTACCTGCTTCGTGAGAATTTTGCCCAAGTGCCGGATGAACTTTATTATGCTGCCAAGGTGGACGGCACTCCCGACCTGCGCTATCTGCGGAAGGTCATGATTCCCATCTGCAGACCCACTTTAATCACCATTATTATCCTAAAAGTCATCGAATGCTGGAACTCCTACGTCTGGCCCCGGCTGATTACCGATGACCCCGACTATTATCTGGTGTCCAACGGAATACAGGAAATCCGTGAGAACGGCTTCGGACGGGAAAACATTCCGGCAATGATGGCGGCGGTGGTAGTGATTTCCGTACCGCTGATCCTCTTATTCCTAATCTTCCGCCGGAAGGTAATGGAAGGCGTGGCGAGAGGAGGTACAAAGGGATGATCCATCAAACACGGAAAAAGAGCCTGCGGAGTCTCCTGCTCCCCCTCGGTGCTTTCCTCCTCAGCATCCTGACGCTCACCGGCTGCCATGGTTCCAAAGGGATGGAGGATTTTACAGTGCCTGAGGAATTCGACACCTCCCGGAATTACGAGATTACCTTTTGGGCAAAAAACGATACCAACAAGACTCAGACCGACATTTACAAACAGGCCATTGCGGATTTCCAGAACCTGTATCCTAACATAACGGTAAACCTGCGCCTGTATACGGACTACGGCAGGATATACAATGACGTCATCACCAATATTTCCACCAATACCACGCCCAATGTCTGCATCACCTATCCGGACCACATTGCCACTTACCTCACCGGGAACAATATCGTGGTGCCTCTGGATGACCTTCTGGAGGACGGGAAATACGGCCCGGGAGGCAGCGAAGTCCGCTTTGACGCGCCTTCCAAGGAAGAGATTATCCCGAAATTTCTGGAGGAATGCGCTTTCAGCGAACATTATTATGCCATTCCCTACATGCGCTCCACGGAAGCCTGCTACGTCAATAAAACTTATGTGGAGGCTCTGGGATATTCGCTGCCGGAAACCTTGACATGGGATTTTGTCTGGGAAGTTGCCGATGCGGCAACAGCTCAGGACAGTGACGGAAACTATCTTGTGAACGGACAGAAGGTCATGATTCCCTTTATTTATAAGTCTACGGACAATATGATGATTCAAATGTTAAAACAGCAAGGCGCCGGTTACTCCACGGAAACGGGCGAAATCCTGATTTTTAACGATACCACCGAAGAACTGCTGTACACCATAGCGGAACATGTGAAAAAGGGAGCCTTTTCCACCTTCAAAGTATCCAGCTATCCGGCCAATTTCCTGAATGCCGGACAGTGTATCTTCGCCATAGATTCTACGGCGGGCGCCACTTGGATGGGAACGGACGCCCCTCTCTCGGATATCAGCGAGGAGGCTTTGGTGGAGTTTGAGACTGAGGTTATGCCGCTCCCCCAGTTCGACCCCGAGCATCCCCAAATGATCTCCCAAGGGCCTTCCGTGTGCATTTTTAACAAGCCGGATTCTCAGGAGGTTCTGGCATCCTGGCTGTTCGCCCAGTATCTGCTGACCAACGAGGTGCAGATCGCCTATGCGGAAACGGAAGGGTATGTGCCCGTCACTTCCATGGCACAGAACGCACCGGAATATCAAGATTACCTGTCCCGCGGCGGGGAGGATAACAGCACTTACTATGAGGTCAAGATCAAAGCCTCCCGACTCCTTCTGGACAATGTGGAAAACACCTTTGTCACCCCCGTTTTCAACGGCTCCGCTTCCCTGAGAGATGCCGCCGGACAGCTGATCGAAAACGTGACTAAGTCCATCCGGCGGAAGGAAGAAGTGGACGGCGCCTATATGGAAAAGCTTTTCGATGACGTCACATCCCTGTACCGTTTGGGACAGGCCAACCGGTCCTCCGTGGGAAAACAGGAGCTGGGAGAGCTGCCCCCCACGGCAGTGTTCCTTCTGGCGGCGCTGGGTATTACATGGGCAATGATCCTTCTGTATGCAGGCTTCGAATTTATGAAGAAACGGTCTCACGGAAAATAGAGTCTTGCAAAATATCATACGGACGCAATTTTGTTTTCGCAGGAATAACTGCATGAACCATAATCAAAGACCCCGCAGCAAGCTGACGGGGGTGTCAATCTTGCAACGCAGCAAAGCTGAATGTGTCCGGAGGACACATTAGTATTTGACCCTCGCGGCATTCGCCAAGCCGGCTTGCTGACTTTATGCTCGTGCAAGCACGGCACCTGCTCATTGCTCGCGGGAATAAAACAGCAGCTCTATTTGGATCTCGCCCCATTTATGAGACGAATGCTTTACCATGTATCCGACAACTTTCCTGCCGGAATAAAAATAGTGCATAAACAAAAAGGAAAAAATTATAAAAAAATAGCAAAAACAAATAAAAGAACTTGTCCAAAAGCTTACCAATCAATATTTTAAAGGAAAGAAGCGACAACAAACAAATTAACCCATTGATTTATCCGTATTTTAAGGTATAATAACATTGTTTCTATATAAGAGCTTCCATAAGGGCTTTTCACAAGTCATATGACGGCTTTTATTAACCATTTTTCAGAAAAGAGGAGAACTTATGAAAAAATCCGTAGTTTTAGCTTTGGCTCTTGCACTGGTTTTCGCCCTCACAGGCTGCGGCGGTACCAACAATGACGGCAATGCAAACGAAAATTTTGACGTAAAGTCCGAAGGCGTAATGACTTATGCCGAGTATATTGCAGCACCGTTGGACAGCCAAGTTGTCATTGAGACTTATGTTCAGGCAAAACAGTCTTGGTGGGACAATACCGCCACCCTTTACACACAGGATAAGGACGGCGCATACTTTGTTTATAACATGGCCTGCTCCGAAGAAGATTACAATAAGCTGACCCCCGGGACAAAAATTAAAGTAACCGGTTTCAAGGCTGAGTGGTCCGGCGAGGTGGAAGTGATTGATGCAACCTTTGAAATCGTAGAAGGTTCTACCTACATCGCTGCCGCAAACGATGTGACTTCACTGTTAGGCACCGAGGAACTCGCCGCACACCAGAATGAATATGTGTCCTTCAAAGGCATGACCGTTGAACCTGCCAACGACAGCGGCGCGGCATTCCTGTATAAGTGGGACGGTTCCGGACAGGAGGGGGACGATTTGTACTTTAACGTATCCCTGAACGGCACTACATACTCTTTTACGGTAGAATCCTATCTCTGTGACAATACCACCGATGTGTACACTGCCGTTAAAAATCTGCAGGTTGGCGACATCATCGATATGGAAGGTTTCTTGTACTGGTACGAGGGGCCGAATCCCCACATTACTTCCGTAAATGCGGCAAAATAAACGGCAACTACACTTTCCACCAAACAGGAAAATGTACACAGCCAAAAGGCGGGACATCGTGCAAAACGATTCTCCCGCCTTTTGACTGCCATAATCCCTTTTCTCTTACACTCCCCGGCTGTCCTTCAACAACAGGAAGAAATCTTCCACCGGCATAGGCTTTGCATAATAGTAGCCCTGTACCAGATCACAGCCGATTCCCCGGAGCACTTCTACCTGTTCCGCAGTTTCCACGCCCTCCGCCAAAAGCCCCAGCTCCAGTTTTTGGGCCATGGTGGCTACCTGCTCCAGAATAAGCTTGCCCTTTTCGGACAGCATCATGTTTTCAATAAACTTTTTATCCAGTTTAATCACGTCAAAAGGCGTCTCCAGCAAAATATTCAAGGAAGAATATCCGCTTCCGAAATCATCCATCAAAAGCCTGTATCCGTCTTCCTTCAATTCATATGCCTTCCTGCTGATCTGCTGGTCGTTCACCGTCTCCGTAATCTCAAGCTCCAACAGCTCTTTCGGTATGCCGCTTTGGGCGATAACCTCCTTCAAAACCTCTTGGCACACATTATCCTGAAGATGAATTCTGGATACATTGACCGAGACAGGGCAGTCGGAAATTCCGTTCTGCCCGCAGCGTTTGATAAATTCCGCCGCCTCTCTCCAGATAAAATAGTCCACCTGACGGATGAAACCGTTTTCCTCCAATATGGGAATAAACTCATTAGGGTAAATCATTCCCCTGTCCGGATGGATCCAGCGTACCAGCGCCTCGGCGCCTACGATTTTGTTCTGGGCAATGCTGAACTTTGGCTGCAGGTACATTTTGAACTGGTGCTCGTCGATGGCGGCCTGCATACCCTCTTCGATAAACTTTCTGGAATATAAAAGCTCCTTAAACTGCGACTGATAAAATACGATATTGGAAATCACGTTCTCCTTGGCCGCCTTTCTCGCCATGGCCGCGCGATCCTCCATCTGGCGCCGCTCCATATTTTTATCCTCCACAATGTAAATACCGTAAGAGAACTGCAGCTGCACATTTTTAAAGTCTGTGATGGCTTCGTCTACCCGGTGGACAAATTGCAGCAGCTCCCCCTCCGTTTCAAATTCCGTCACCACCAGAAATACATCGCTGCGCACATTCAGAAAATATTGCTGATCGTTGCAAAGCTTTTTTAATTGGTTTCTGATAAAATACAGAACTTCGTCTCCATAACGCTCACCGTATAAATCATTTATGATTTTAAACCTGCGGATATCAAACTGAATAAACGCAATAGGCTTTCTGGAAGAAAAAATCAAGTTACCCACATTTCGGCGGAAACGGTGCTTTTTACTACTCTGCTTCCTCAGCTCCTGAAGCTCTTCCTGATCCGTGAGGTTTTCAAGCATCCACTTGTCCTCGTTGTCCGTATTCCTGTTCACTTCCGTCTTCAGCTCCGCCAGCATTTCCTCCAGAATATCAATGCTGTGATGAATGGGACAAGGACAAGCTTTCAGAATGAGTCCCGCCTGTTTGATGACCCGCATTCCCTCCGTCGTGGTAATATCATGTGCAAGAATTTCCCGGCACGTTATTTCCCCGTTCATGCGTTCCTTGAATTTCTCCAGAAACTCACGAGTCTTCTGATTGCCGTACATTTCCAGTTCGCGGTCCTGAGGGTCGTAAAACCCGAATGCCAGTCCCAATACCATAAGGGAAGCACTGATACAGCCGCATATATCTCCCAGCCGCATACCTGCGCCAAAACAAGTGCTGATCTTAAATGCAGTTTCCAAATCTAACCCGAAGTCTTCGGCAAAAGCTCCAAACAGAGCCTGCGAACAATGATACTGCTGCCGCAGAAGCAAATCCGCTTTCTCTTTATGTGTCACTATATGTAACCTCCTGTCCGCTTCTAAAGATGGCATTACATCTTTCTTAATTATTATGAAACGAATTTGCTTTTTTCGCAACCAATATTTCATTTATATACCCATTTACGCGCTGCCGCGGCGCAAACAATTAATGATTTTCCTTTCATATTTCCGGAAATGCCGCCATTGGCGGCGCAGACAATCGGTGAGAAAAATGCTGCCGCTTCAAGTGTCATACTTTTTGTATTGCAATATGTAACTATTGCAAAATATTCCAATAGCGGTATTGAATAGTCTAATATCATCAGTTATAATAACAATGTAAAATATGAGCAAGGAGGCTGAATATGTTAACTATTAATAGCAATTTGCTGGCATTAAACGCAAAAAATAATTTCAATATTATGAATGCCAAAAAGATAAAGTCTTCGGAAAAGTTATCTTCCGGTTATCGTATCAACCGCTCAGCTGACGATGCCGCAGGATTAGCAATCTCTGAAAAGATGAGGCGACAAATCAGAGGTTTGGACCAAGGGACTACAAATGCAACGGACGGCATTTCATGGTGTCAGACCGGTGACGGAGCTTTGGACGAGGCTCATGATATTTTACACAGGATGTCCGAGCTGACCATAAAATCTTTAAACGAGACAATTTCCGACGCTGACCGCCTGTATCTGGAAATGGAGTTCGATACTTTACAGAGCGAATTAGATAAAATCGGAAGAACAACACAATTTAACGAAATCAATATATTTGAGGGGCATATCACGCCATATTACCAATGTGAAGGCGGTGTAAAATGGGATCCCCACCAGATGCATGTGGTTTCCGCAGGCAGTAATGATCTGACTTTCGAATACAGAACGGATGAGAATGCCGCACCCCAAAAGCTGACTGTCACCGTGCCGCCAGGGGAATATACCACACAGGAGCTGGTGGACGAAATCGAAACCGCATTGAATAAAACCGGCCAAGCGGACAACATTATGTTTGAACTGGCAGATACGGGCTTCTGCAACGCCAATCTTGAGGGCGGTGAAGTTCTGGACGCAGTATCCGGCGGTCTCTCCTATCTTCTGTACAATATGTATCAAGGCGGCGGTTTCGGCGCCTTGATCGGCACCACCATCTTTCCGGATGAATACAGCAAGCTGGAAGTGGTACGGGGGCAGAACGACCATATGAGCTTCCTGATCGAAGACTTCGACGGAAACACGCAGAAAAAGGAAATCACAATCCCGGAGGGGAAATATAATAAGGGTCAGCTGATTGACCTGTTAAATAAACAGCTTGCGGGGACTTCCGTAAAAGCCTCCTCCTACGGAACGGGTATTAAGCTGGGAAGCGACAGCGGTATGGTAACCGGTTTCAAGGGAAATATGTTTAAGATAGACGGCGGGGGCAAAATTTATAATTCCGTCTTCTACGACAATGTAAAGTACGGGGATGTCACCAAATCGGCGGCAGAATTTAAAGGCGGCTTTGTGCTTCCCACGGAAAGCAGGGACGAGGAACACAAATACTATCAAATCGACAGCAGCAACAACAGCCTTGTCTTAGCTCCCAACGGCTTGCCAAGCATCACGCTTACAATCCCCGACGGGAAATATACCACTGCCGATATGGTGGGAAAACTGAACGAACTGTTTCTTGCGAATAAGCTGGGGCTGACGGCAAAGGTAATCAGCAACGGCTCTTTTAGAGGAATACAAATTGATTCCAACATAAAGGGCCTTGACAGTGCAGTGGGTCTGGATCCTTCCTGCAGCGCTTTCGACACTCTTTTCGTAACCAAAGAATACAATCAATACGGTTCCAAACAAAATCCGACAAATGAGACGAAGCCGGACAAGAACGGCGTTTTTACCGGCGGCAGGAGTCTGGTAATTCCCTTCAAGGTTACGGCAGGGAAAGACGATTCCTTCACCATCTCCATAGACGGAGACGAATATACTATTACCATGCCCGATAAACCTTATAATACTATAGAGGATATCCGCGCGGAACTGGACAACCAGCTCAACGGTCCTTCCGCAAAGGCCGGATACAAGGGAAAGCTTGATGTAACCTTATCGGGCACTCAGATACGGCTTACCGGAGCGGCAGGCAAGGGCGTGGATAAAGTGGCGGTAAAAGCAAACGGAACCAATGAGGGATATGACCACTTTTTTGCCGGAACTCAGGATGTATACAAATCCCAGACCGTAACCGGAACCGGCAGCGTCACCTTGAATACGCCTTTTGACGGAACCGTTAAACCGTCGGATAAGGATATGAATATCAACTTTAACGGAACCAACTATCCCGTCACTCTCCCCACAGGGGACAATGTGACCCAGCAGGACATAATAAATGCAATCCAGACTGCAATACCGCCCAGAACCGAAATCAAGCCCAATAAGTTTTCCACCGTAAATGACACGGGCAAAACAGTTGACAATGACAGAGTCAACACGGCCACGGGAAATGACAGGGTTTCCAACTGGAGCGGAAGTAACAGGGGAAGTTCGCAAGCGGCGGAGGGTGTCATCGGATTTGAGAAAAACGAACCGGCAGTCCTGACCCTCCAGCCCTCGCTGAAAGACAGCATGACATTGGACTCCACCAACAACCAAATGCAGATAACCATCAATAAAACACTGCTGACAGTTACAATACCTGAGGGAACCTATACCAAAAACAGCCTGAAGGACGAACTGCAGAAACAGATCGACAATACCTTCGGCACCGGGATGGGCGGCGCCACCGTAGATCTGGATCCCACCGGAAATAAACTGGTACTGGAGGCGCGGCTTCCCGCAGGTGAGGACGGAGCCGATACCTTTATCAGCTGTTCCACCGGTTCCAGCTCCTTTTTGAAAGAGCTTAACACCACCAGAGATCCGGCAGTATGGAGAAGCAATACGGAGCTTTCTTCCCAGATTACCATCGACGGAAGCAGCCAGACTCTGGTATTCCAGTACACGGAAAAGGGTGTGAGCAAAAACCTTACCTTGAACCTCACTCCGGGAACCTACAGCAGAGCCTCCATGGTCACGGAAATCAATCGCCAGCTGGCAAAGACCCAGACCGGCATCACGGCCTCTCTCTCGGGAACAAGGCTGGTTCTGACTTCCGATGCAAAAGGAAAAGACGTATCCATCAGCTACAGCATGGGAACCGGAGGAACCTCCGCCGAGAAACTCTTCGGACCGAAAATCCAAGAGACACCGGCCGATATACTGGTGAATCTAAAGACGGAAGAGAGCATAAAGATAGAAGCCGGCAAAAGTGACCAGTTTTCGCTGATTGTCAACGGCAAAGCGGAAACCGTCACCTTGCAGCCCGGAACCTATGACAGGAACAGCCTTGTAACAATGTTGAACGGCAAACTGAAAGACATCGGCGTGGAAGCTTACGTCTCCGGAAATAAGCTGGGCTACCGCACCACCTCAAAGGGAAACGGCGCCAATATATCCATGAGCTATGATAACGGCGGCACCGCCATGAAATCCATTTACGGAGAAACGAAAACGGAATACCCCGGTATCACGGCAAGCTTTGATGCCAGCGGCAAACTGGTTCTGACGTCCACCAAACCCGGCATCAGTATTTCCGTTCCGTCCTCCACCGGAGGCGCGTTCCAGCAGTCAATCATTGAGAAAAAGCCTTTGATACCGACCAGCAGCGACGGATACCATTCTACCAAAAAGAGCTATATCAACGGCGTACCCTTGCAGGAGCCGCTGACTATTGACGAATGGAACAATAACCTGAAATTTACCTTTCAGGATACCGGCAGCGGCAAAACCATTGAAATAGAAGTGCCTCAGAAAGAAAATTATACTTTTGCGGAGCTGCAGTCAAAACTTCAAGACCTGATTGACGCCAAAGCCGGCGCCGACAAAATTAAGGCAACCGTGGATGGAAACGGGGTAAGGCTGGAGGCGGTAAATCCGGGCAGCCTGAACACCTTCAGCAGTTTCAGCGGAGGCTTTTACGACAAAGTATTTTGTTCTTGCGCGGAAAAGATATCCTCCGAGGCTACGGCTAATAAAGACGGCAACCAAATAGTGAACCAAGCCTACACCATCGGCCGTAAGGATGTCAAAAACCAAGTGACGGAAATCCGCCGCAACATTAACGATAACCTAACCATGGATTTCACTTTTGACGGCATTGAACACAAGCTGGAAATGAAGCTGGATCCCGGAAAATACACCGGGGAAGAGCTGAAAGAACAAGTGCAGGAGAAAATCAATGAACAGCTGAAAGCCGCCGGGCTGGAGGAAAACCTTATCGAAGTCGGATTGGGCGATATCAACAGCGGCGTGGCAGGCGCAAACGACGATAACGCACTGAATTTTAAATTGTCCATGAACAACGTGAAAGCTCCCGTGGAGGGACAATACGTCATTGAGGGAGTCAGGGGCAATGCCGCTTTTGAAATCTTTTATCAGACCGACGGAAAGATGATTCCCGCCTTTATTAAAGGAACAAAAGATATTTCCGAAGGTGTAACCATCGGTCCCGCCGAGACACAAATGAGCCTCGAAGTGGACGGAAAACAATACAACATTACTCTTCCGGAAGGAACACATACGCAGGAAGAACTACTGAATCTGATGAACAATGCCTTAAATGCCGCAGGCGCTCCGCTGACTGCCGAGATAGACGGAAACGTGATGAAGCTCTCCCACACAAAAATGGGCGAACATATTATCAATATACTTCCCGGCGAGGCAAAGAAGGAAGTATTTTTCACAGAGAAAGGGAATAAGGACGAATCGGGCCGCATTATCCAGATGAGCGGCAAGTCCGATGATGATATTACATTAAAGCAGCACGTATTCAATACAAACTACCTGCGCATCAACTCCGTGTGCATATCCAAGTATAAATATGCACAAAAAGCGGCCGGCAGACTACAGGCGGCTCTGAAGATGATTTCCGACATACGCAGCGACTTTGGCAGTACGCAAAACCGGCTGGAATATGCCATCAACAGCAATCGGAATACCTCGGAAAATACGCAGGGAGCCGAGTCCCTCCTCCGGGATACGGATATGGCAAAGGAAATGGTACAGCAATCCAATCACAATATTTTAGGGCAGGCGGGCAGTGCTATGCTTGCACAGGCCAACTCCCAAAAAGAACGGCTGCTGCAGCTTTTGCAATAGAAAGTTACATACAGACATATTAATTTTCTCCTAACACAGAAGCCCCGCCGGGCATCCAGTTACCCGGCGGGGCTGCTTATTTGGGGAAATGTTACCGTACCGTCAGCGCATTTCTTTTCAGCCACTTGGCAATCCCGTCACTTTCATTGCTCTCTATCACTCCGGTGGCAATGGCTTTCAGCTCGTCCACCGCATTTTCCACCGCATAACATTCGTCGGATGCCTCGAACATAGGAATATCATTTACGGCGTCCCCAAAGGAGACCACCTTGTCACAATCCCAAAGCCGTTTCAATTTCCGGACGGCCTCCGCCTTGGTGGCCTTGGCCGGCATAATCTCACAGAAATACTCCTGTCTGTACAATTCCTGCTGGATGGTACAGCGAAACCTGCAGTCCCTCGAAAAGATATCATATACCGGTGCAAGTTCCTCCTGCTCCCCCACGCAGGTAAAGTAAAACATATCGCCCTGATATAAATCCTCCAATTTAGAGACGGGACGAAGCCGTCGGTCCCCCTTCCTCGCGCTCAGATAATTCTTGATTCCCTCGTTTTCCCTTTCGGTAAGCCATGATACTTTTTCCGCACCTTCCACATAGGAATATACCAATGTGCTGATTCCATACTTTTCTACCACATCTGTTACATCCTGTGACTCTTCTGCCCCAAAGCTTTCCTGTGACAGGATTTTCCCTGTGGAGGGATGAATGATAAAGGCTCCGTTGTAGGCGATTACCGGGATATCCGTTGACAGTCCCTGTGCCACTACGGACGCAGAGACCAGCGATCTGGCAGTGGCATACGTAAAAAGCATCCCCTGCCCGATCAGGTCATTAATGATTTGGATACTCTCCTCATTGATCCTGCTCTGTTTATTTAAGAGAGTCCCGTCTAAGTCAGTGACGTATAATATTTTAGGCATGTTTTTGTCCTTTCATGTTTTTGTCCTTTCATGTTTTCTGTTTATAGTGCTGCAGCCAATCATCTCCCTGACAATGGGTATGTGTCCGAGTATATGATATGCCGCAATGGATAACCCAAAGCTCCCGAAGCCTATGCATATCACCTGTATCCACATGACATTGCATATTCCCACAATATAATAGGCCAATGCCGTCAATATGGATTGATGCAGAATGTAAACAGGATAGGATGCTTCGTTAAAGTACTCCGTGAACTTTGTCCTCTTATTCAAAAATTTCCTCCCCAGAACCAGCAAAACCAGCACGGAAAGCCAGCCGATAAAATTTACCCACAGATCCCCATAATAAGAATATTTGTAGTACAGTGCCTCCGACGAGACGGTTGCCGATATCCAGAGAACCGTCAGCCATCTTATATTTTTTTCTAACTTATCCAAAACAATGTCATTGCTCAGGAAATAATATCCCAACAAGAACAATGCCAGGTTTTTCCCGATACTAAAACCCCCAAAATTACCCAGATAATACATCAGCCATACCGGGATAAAGAGCAGAATCACACATGGCACGGGCAGCTTTTCCGCTCTCTTTGCCGCTCCTTGATACGGGATCAGACGAAATACCGCCAATGAAAGCATAGAGATGATAAACAGAAACAAAATAAACCACAGATGCCCTGGCGTAAAGGCTCCGTCATAGCCGGAAAAATCCGTCAGATGTGTAAAAAAATACTTCCAGTGTCCCACCAGCCCCCCTTCATAGCCATAAAAGAATTTTCTCGCATATAGTGTTTGGAACGGGACTAAAAACAGCAGCCCGCAGAGGAACGGAATCAGTAATTTGCGGATACGCTGTCTGACAAAGTCTCTCCGGGAACGTTTTTCCAGCGCATACCTCGCGCTCATTCCGGCCAACACAAACAATAGCGGCATAAACCATGGATTTACGAGTACGATCAATGTGCTCAGCAGTTTATTTTCTCCCTGCCATATATAAAATTTTGTGCCGAAATCATTCCAGACCATAAAGCTATGTACCGGGAAAAGTAATAAAATCGTCATACTCCGTAAATTATCAATATAGTGCTTCCGCATGATTCCTCTTCCTTTCTGATGCAGAATTCTGTTACCGTCCGCAGAATGCTGTCAAATCCTTTTTTAATTATTATAACCGCAACCATGGTATGGTTCAACCCACCCAGCCAAAAGTCAAAGACCCCGCAGCAAGCTGACGGGGTCTCAATCTTGCAATGCAGCAAAGCTGATTGTGTCCTACGGACACATTAGTATTTGACCCTTGCGGCATTCGCCAAATGCGTGTGCAAGCACGGCACTTGGCTCATTGCCCGCGGGAATAAGCCTGTTTTACATCCGGCGTATAACTGTCCACCTCACGACCAGCAGCAGCTCCATTATAATGTTGTCAAAACAAGTATTCTCATCGCTTGGATTTATCCCTTAAAAATACCGTAGATTTCCACATAAGATATTTGAGCGGAACTGCTGTATGTTTAACCAAATTTCATAGATTCTTAATTGACACTGCATTCTATTTATAGTATCCTTAATCGGAAAGAAACAATGTCATGCCATTACCAAAAATTCCCTATAAAACAAGGCAGGAATACTGACAGTTCAGACAGCCCTCCCACGAAGTCAAAATCGCGGCTCTATGCTATTTTGCGAGACGTGTGGGCGCCAAAACGCATTCTTTCCGCGTTTTGTGTGCATTCTTGTAACGGTTCAGTGCCCTGCCTGAACTGTTACAAGGAATATGATGATAAAGCATTGTACGGTACATCCCTTCCCTCTCAAGAGGACTGTGCCGCGGAAACGAAATTCAGGAATTTCCATACAAAGAAAGCACGAAAAAACTCACGGAGGGTCAAGGGAAATAAATTTATAGCCAAAGCAGGAGGTATCATATGGCTGAAGTACATAAAAAGGGATTGAATGCCGAATTGGTGGAAAATGATTTGGAACATTGCTGCAATATATGTGGCCAATGCCAAAATGAAGCCTGTGTGATAGGTTACGGGAAACATTGCATCAAGGAATATCGGCAAGAACCGAAAAAGCTGGTTCCAAACGGTACGGAAAAAATCCCTACCACGGATTTTAAGACATTTGACGAAGCCGAGCTGGAAATTGCCATTGCCCATATTTTAAAGGAATGCAAGGACTGTAAGGAAGATCACGATGAAAACTGCATTATCAACGTCATACGCAATTGCTACGAAGTAGGGCTGCTGGGGGACGTACAGCCCTATGAGGGAAGCACCATACAATACTTAATGCGTCTGCAGTCCGATTTCCCTGAGAAAGCGGCTCAGGTTGCCGAGGCCTATAAAAGTTAGTACATCGTTCGACAAATAACGAAGCCAATTACGCAAAATGCTTTTCTGAGTGTGCAGCCCTAACATACAATACTGGTTTTAAAGGAACTATCTATGGGAAAAAATACAAAGGAACGAAAGCTTTTAGATGTAAGCTCCGATGAGTTTTTGAGAAGCAGAAACCGTCAGGAGCAACAGGCAAAAGATACGAAAGATGACGCTTCAAGAAGAATGCTCTTATTTTATGCTGTAGAATGCGGCGGCAAATATCAAATTATGTTCAAAGAAAAATGCCATCTATTCAGTAAGCTGCCGAAAAAGCATCAGGGTTATATGCATGATATCCAAAAGATATTAAAGGTACTCGGAATTGAAGCAAAATGCCCTTTCCCTCCATTGAAAAGCACAAAGGATGATATAATCACTCCTGCACATTATCAAGAAATGTGGAGATACGGGATAAATTGCGAAAATGCAAAAGAGAATGGAGAAATAATAGAGAAAAGTTTACTTGTGGCATTGGAACGCCTGCATGAATTGGAAAAAAGGAAATAATTATCTAAGAAGGCATAGATGTCGGAAGGGTTGGAGCGTCTTGGCAGAAAGCATATAAGTTAGGTTGGAGAATAATATGGGACATGATAGAATTACATTATTCACATGGCAGGATGTGGAAAGAACTTTATATACATACAGAAGCAACTGGCCGAAGGGATGGAAAAATATTGAGGTCTTTAGTACTGAACTTTGCATTTATACAGAAAAAGCCGATAAAATAATTGAGAATGAGACAAATCAATTTCTAAAACAACTCTTCAAAAATTATTTTATGGGAACTCATATCAGGATTCCTATTACTGATTCCATGATAACAGTGTCATTGTATGAATTTGATGATAATTCAGATTCAGAATCCCGGCAGCCATTTCCCTTGTTTAAAGATTTCCTTTATGTATCGGGGGAAAACGACATTCATTTGGATAAATTACAAGGCGTACCCATATTGGCTTTTCATTCTTATAAGGGTGGTGTCGGAAGAACGCTGGCACTTATCACATTTGTACGGAACATGATTGATATATATGGAGGCGGCAAAAAAGTCTTGATTGTGGACAGCGATATAGAAGCTCCAGGATTGACATGGCTGGGAGAACAACAGAACGGCAGTTATAACATTAGCTATATTGACTTGTTGAATATTATCAGCGCCAAAGGGACTGACGAAAAAATATTTGAAGAACTCAGCCATATTGCAGAAAACTCGCTGCTTACATTTCACAATGCCAAAATGTCAGTACCCCAATACTTCCTTCCAACATACAGAATAACCGACCAGCTCCTTGACATCTATTCCAATCCGGAACGAATAATGTCCGGCGAACAAAATAAATATATTATCTCCGATGCTTTATCAATGCTGGGACAAAAACTAAAGGCGGATCTAGTGCTTGTGGACTTGCGTGCAGGAGTCAGCGAATATTCTGCCCCTTTATTGTTTGATCCAAGAGTAAAGAAAATAGTTGTCACTTCTACATCGAATCAATCAGTAATCGGCACTAATCTTTTGATACGGCAGTTAAAAAAGCAGAAAAATAATTCTATCTACAAAATACTGCTTACAATGGTGCAAAAAGATCTTTTAAGTGATAAAGACAGGGAGAAACTATACAGCCTCCTTATTTCATATGGGAAAGATGATGAGGACAGTGTAGATACTGACATTAGTAAGTTAGATTCCATCATAGAGATACCCAAGAGTGATTCTGTTATTCACCTAGGGACAATTGACCAAATTTGCGACAGCTTAAACGGCGCTAATATTGTAACTGACCCTCTTGCTAATATTGTAAAAGACCTGCTGAATACTGAGCCTGAAAACAGTAATATATATACAAAGGATATCATAAATAAATTCAGGGAAAATCTCTATCATATAACAGATGAAAATGTAACGGCAGAAGGTACTTTTTCCGCAAATCTATTAACGACAAAACCTGTGTTACAGCTTGGAAGCTTTACGCGTGATATTCCAAGGATAAATATTTTGGGAGCAAAAGGTTCCGGAAAAACATATCTCTATAAGCAGATGCTGATTGCTAAGGAATGGAATGAATTTTTAAAAATAGTCAATAAAGCAGATTACAGCAATCAAGATACTTTAATATGCCCGGTGCTTTGTACAGAAGACAGAAACAATTTTCAGAGGATATTGCAGGATTGCAAAAATAACTGTCTCAATAAAATTTCCTTTATGAAAAAAAGCACGGACAGTTTATCCCAAAATGAAAAATCTGTCAGGGAAGCTATCAGCCGTAATATATCGGAAAATAGCTGGCAGGACTTTTGGGATTCTTTAATCTGGAATATGTTTGAAGATATAGACTCATGGGAAAAGCTGAACCTTAGTTTAAAACAAATAAACAAAAGAATCATTTTTTTGTTTGACGGCCTAGAAACCCTATTTGCAGATTTTGCCCAAAGCTGCTGCGAAAAAAAAGCAATTAGAGCATTATGTAAAGGATTTATAAATCATTTATATGAAAGTCAGGCAGAACAAATCGGCGCAATAATATATATCCGCAAGGACATTGCAGAGATTGTGTTTGATATCAACTTTGAACAATTTAGAAATCAATACCACCAATTTGAACTGGACTGGCAGCAAAAAGACGCCTTACAGCTTGCATGGAAATTAACCGATAGCGCTGCTCAAATGAGCGGCCTGAAACTGACAGAAGAGACAGCTCCAATTTATAGCTTAACGCAAGATGTAATTGAAAATAACTTAAATAAGATATGGGGCAAAAAGATGGGCGCCGACGATTCGAAAACGGCAGGGACAATCAAATGGGTGCTGGCATCTTTGTCCGATTTTAAAGGACAGCTTCAAGCCAGAGATATTGTCAGATTTCTAAAGTTTGCCTCCAGAGAAAAAGATGACGGCAAGACACAATATTTTGACAGACTGTTATCCCCGGAGATAATGAAAAAGGCAATAAAATCTTGTTCGGAAGAGAAATTAAAAGAAGTAGAGACGGAAATTAATCAACTAAAGCAAAGCTTCCAAATACTGAAAGAAATTCCGAATTCTCAAAAACAGGTGCCCTTACCGGAAGAAGTATTAGACAAACTAACAAATGAAGACCGAAAAACTTTGGAAAGATATGGATACTTGACAGAAGCGGAAGGAGAATATTATATACCGGAAAGCATCAGATATGCTTTAGGGTATAACAAAACAAGAAGAGGCGGAATTAAACTGGTTTCACTGCTTGTAAAGCGATAAAAATATTAAATCAAAGACTCTCTGCAAGCAACGGGGTATCAAGCTTGCAATGCTGCAGAGCGCAATGCTTCCGCAGAACGCTATGGCACGGCATTCGTAAAGCCAATCAGAAATTGGCTTTAACAGCCATGTTTACATGGCTATTTCCCTCATTACTCACGGGAATAAACCAACTGTTATAGATACAAAACTATATGTTACTACACGTATAACTACTATAAAAGGGCAGTTATACCATTGGTTAAAACAGCAACTGCCCTTTTCGGTTTACGGGTTTGGGTTCTCTTTGCCGCCTGCCTGAGCAGCCAGCGCATCATACCAGCACTGGCCTGTCTCGGCAGTACCGGCGGTTATGGGAAGATCATTTTGGCTTTGCAATAGTTCCTCGCATACCATGGCCATAATTTTCCCTTCCAGCCCTGTCTCATTACCTTGTTCAAAACGTCCAAAGCAATATCGGAGCGTGTACTCTCCGTAATAAATCAACTCCTTGTATTCTATGAAATGCTCTTCTATGTAAGCCTGCGGATTTGACGCAGTCTTAGGCTCGGAGCATATAGTATCCAGAAGATTTTCTATCACAGCCGCCGTATCCAATCCGCTGTACTCTACCGCTTGCTGATAGCAGCTTTGAATCTGTTGAATGCCATACTTTTGGCTGTCTATGCCGTCATCGGCAATATCCGAAGGAAACTCCCTCCGAATGTCTTCTGCAAAGTAGCTACCCTCCCGCGGCCTCCAGATTTCCTTCAGCTGATAGCCGTTCTCGTTCAGCGTAAATGTAAGCGCCGTCGGAATATGGCTTCCGCTCACTGTTTCTATCCCGTCCTCGGAAATAAGGTACTTCTGATTCATAACCCAGCCATAATACGTGATGATATGCGTTGTTTCCCCCGCAAGCGGCGTCGCGGACGCTGCTCCCAATGGGACAAAATCACAACAGGCAAAATCATAAAGCTCCGGATATGAAGAAACGTCTTCTTCCAGTATCGCCTTTTGAATGGCCTTCATCGCGTCTTCCGGTAAATACGACGGTGCTTCGGTTTTAGGCAAGGATATCGCCAAACCTGAGGAAGATGTCCCTAACAAGAAAGCTTCCACATCGGACGACTCCGTTATCCCCGGCAAGGGAGCTGATGATCCGGATGCTGACGATGCCTCCGGCAAAGCGCTTATTGGTTCTGATGCTGATGACGCCTCCGGCAAAGCGCTTATTGATCCGGATGCTGACGATGCCTCCGGCAAAGCGCTTATTGGTTCTGATGCTGATGACGCCTCCGGCAAAGCGCTTATTGATCCGTTTGACGACGGATTTTCCGGTAAAAGTCCCGTTGCTTCATTCATTGCTTCAAGCCTGTTTGAAGAGACATTTACTGCTCCGGCACTATCTGCGATCCTTACCTCCACGCCCTCTGCCCGAACATATACCGTAATATCTTTCTCCGTAGGATTGCTTAAGGTAACTCCGATTTTAAACCAGCCGCCCTTTTCCGCATACATTTCTACCGGAAATCCGGCGGTCATGTAAACAGGCTCATACACATCCTCTTTCGTACATCCGGCCGTCGGTTTTAAAACCACTGCCGTATCTCCCAGCCCTTCTCCCGAAAACAATGTTACCCTATCTTTGTACGGGGAAATCTCTTCCTCCGAATAGTAAACGGCTTCTCCGCTGTTTGCGGGAATTACAATCCTGATATCAAAAGCATCGTTCTTAGGATTTGTCAAAAAGCAAAGAACAGACACCACGCAGGCGGCAACGGCTGCAATTACGGTCCAAAATGCCGGTCTGCGGTAATTTAAAACCGCTCCAACCCGCGCTTTAATACTAACTTCGCCAAAGGAAAGAGGATAGGAAACCACCATTTTCTTCTGCATACTGCACATTAGTAATACATCAGAATATTTCTTCTTTTCTTCCAGATCCATATTTTTGATCACTCTTTCATCACAGGCAAACTCGATATCCCGGCAAAATAAAATATAAGCCGCCCACACCAGCGGATGAAACCAATATACTGCCAACAACAGATATCCCAACAGCTTCCACCAGTGATCCAGACTTTTTAAATGTGCCTTTTCATGAGCCAAGATACATTCCATCGATTCACTGCCGGAAAGAACGTCAAGCTCGGACGGCAGATAAATCCGCGGCTTGACAAGTCCTAAAACAAAGGGTGATTTCACCGCATCGCACAGCCAGATATTATCACGCAGCCATACGGCTTCCCTCATTCTTCCTTTCAGCCGCAAACAGCCGTGCAGGCCAAAACAAAGCATCACGGCAATTCCCATAAGCCATATAGCACTCCCTGCTGCCAGCCAAGAGTACATTGGATTTGCGCCGACACTCGGAATTAGGGCAGGTGTCTCTACATTACCATATTTCGCCAGATGGACAGCTTCCGGCAATTCATTGTTTGTTACGGAATTCAGCAGACCGGCAGGCACGCTATTACCATCGTATCTGTCGGATTCCGGCAGACCGGCAGGCGCGGTATTACCATCGTATCTGTCGGATTCCGGCAGACCGGCAGGCACGCTATTACCGCTGCTTTGAATGGAATTCCGATTACTGTCAGGAACATTTTTTTCCGTATCACTTATAAAATGCGGAATACTGTAGGCAACAGGTTCCTGAGCAAAGCGGCCACTGTCAGAGCGGACAGTCTCCGCATTCGGTATCAAGCTAAAAGAGCTCTCCGGAACAGACGGGCAGATCAAGCGGACTGCCACAATCGCCCAAAATATAGGATAAATCCTCTTTGGCGCCTTACGGAAAACCTGCCGCAGTACGCAGATTGCTAAAATAAGCCAGCCCGCTGCAATACTCATATTCAATGCCTTCAAAAAAAATATACTCATTTCTACACCCCCTGTGCGCTTCCTGAGAAGGTGTGCAGCCTCCTCCAAAATAGAGTGCCAATACCCTCTTTACACATACCGGTCAAAATTCTTGACAATAGAATCCTGTTTTGGAATCCTGTTTTGGTATTCTATTGTACGAAATTATCCTGTTCAACTTACTCCTCTCTATTTCTTCCAGCGGTACAAACAATCCGCCCCCCTAAATTACCATTCGTCTGCCGGTTGTTCTGCACTGTCAATCATTTTGCGGATTTCGGCAGCTTCTTGGGCCGTCAACGTACTGTTCTTAGTAAACGCCGCAATAAAGGCGGGCAAAGAACCTTCAAAGGTATCTTCCACAAACTTTCTGCTCTGCATCGAATAGAACTGCGACCGTGAAATCAGACTGGTCACACTTCCCTTATTATTTTCAAATAATCCCTTGTCGCACAACCGTTTCAAAACCGTATGCGTCGTTGTCCTCTTCCATGTAAATGCTTCTGCTGCCAGCTTTACCAACTCTGAGGAAGTAACGGGTTCATGTTCCCAAATCATGTCCGCGAAGCGGGCTTCTATCACTCCTAATTGAATCTCTGCCATAATATATTTTCCTTTCTATATCCAGTTCCGCCTCTCTTTTTCAGCTCCCACTGGTACTAGTACAACGAATATTAATTAACTGACACCTTGGCTTGTCTGATTTTTCATCTGCTTCGTTGTCGTCAATCGACGTAGCCACCGCTACGCCTCATTCCTCCGCCTTGCATATGAAATAATCATTCTGCGCCAATGT
>CAJUTJ010000021.1 GCA_910589655.1 uncultured Acetatifactor sp.
AAAGATTAACAGCATCAGGAGCAGGGCGGAGGAAGTGGTGTTGCACGATCTGATATATTCCCTTTAGTTCTGGCTTTGTTTTAAGTTTTGTAGCATGAGGCACAGATGATGTCAAGACACCGGCTCCGCCTCGCCTGCGACGGTCTTGACATCATCTGTGCCTCATGCTATGGAGCGGTCAAGGGGGAACAAAGTTCCCCCCATTGCATTAAAAATGCCAATGGCGGTATTCTGAAAAAATCAAAATTGGGGATTGACAGGAATTGAAAAATGGCTTATTATTGACAATAAGAAATGGGTTTTTACCGTACAGTGTTTTCACTCAAGCGGGCTGCTCGTTTCTTTTTTTATTGCCAGAATATCATACAGATACTTCCTGCCATCATTCGCATGACGGACAAGCATACTTGCTGAATAAATATTATGTCTTGCTATTTTCCCTGTTTTGTCATCATATACGGGCAATGCAAATCTGATGTTGTAGCGATACCATCCATATACCGCATCTGTTTTGTGTTTTTCTTTCCGGTTTGCCTCATGTTTTGGATTGGTGGCTATTCTTATAAGTTCAGGAACAGCCTGTGAAGCATTTGCCTTAGCCTTTGCGACAGCGCCTTTTAAGGCGATACGGCTTTCTGAACTTGCGTATTCATCGGGAAAATCTGCCGAAATATATATTTTTTCAGAAGTTTCCTCAATTTCGTAAAAATCCCCGATATACGCTTTCATGTATTCTTCGACAGCCGTCCAGTCATCCCGCACTTTTGCCTTGAAACGGATATCGTTAATCAAGACCAGCTTTTTACCGTCCGCATCGGTTATGATATTTACATTCCTGTTTTCAATCATCTCTTTTGTTTCCTTTCTTCTTTTCCCTTGATTTGTAGACATTAAACTGGTTCTTGCACTTCTGGCTGCAAAATTCATTCCCCTTCCTGCTTGCGACAAAGGCTTTTTTACAGTGTTTGCACATGCGCATATCACTGTCCTTATCCGTGAGCATGAATGAGAAGCACATCTGCACCATGATTAGCAGTGAATGGAAATCCCATACGATAACGGGCGAATCCTTTTCAAGCGCGATCCGGTAAGTCGGGGATATGCCGCCGAAAGCGGAAATGCCGTGACGGTACAGGCAGCGTGTCTGTTCGTCAATCGTATCATAATCCATGTAATAAAGGAAACTTGTCATAAAGGTAAACGCCCAGTCGGTAAATTCCTTTACAAGCCAGTCATATCTTTCCGCATATTCCTTCTGCAATTCCATTGCCACAGCCTGCGGCGCATTTCCCATAGCCATCGTGATCGCAATACCCTCACGGTCAGTTACAGACCAGCCTGATTTTACGCCGTTCTTTCTGAAATCCGGCTTGTCAAAAGGGTAAAAATAAGAAAAATACTCATCTGTAGGGAGGGATTCTTCCTTTATAAAGTGGTTTTTGGGAAGATACACCGATTCATAGGTTATAAAATCCGCAGTTGTCGGGAGGGCGGTCATAAAGCCGAGAAAACCATATTTTTTGATAAAGTCAAGTACAGCTTCTTTCAATTCTTCTTCCGGTACTTTGTGCATGGCAGCAAGCCCGACATTTATGGCATCAATGACGAGCTGTTCCGCTTCCTGCATGGGATGGTACATTTCCGGTCTGGCATCTTTGGAAACCGTTATGTAGAGGTTGTTGTCACTGCCTGTCTTATATTCATAACTGCTGTACCGAATCCACGGTGCGCTGGTATGTTCAAATAAATTCTTCATAAATAATCTGCTCCAATCCATCAAACCTGCCACATCATCTGATGTAATATTTCTTACATTATAAACAGTTACTCGTTATCGGTCAAGCTGTCGGGTGTTCTTTTTCTTCCGCACTCCGTTTTCCAAGAAATATTTTTCGTCAATCGTCATCGGCAGACGGTTTTCTTTTCTGTATGTAAGTATGCCGCCATAGAGTTTCCGTATCTTTTTCAGAGCAGTTTCCCGAATACCCCTGATATTCCGGTCAGTCTGTCCGATACTCTCCGCATATTCTGCTGTGGAATAGTCACGCAGGAACAGATAATAGAGCATATTTTTGAGATGCGGCTTTAGTTCCTTTAATATTTTCGATAAATCCGCATCTGTGACAAGCTCGTGTACTGTTTCGGGATGGTCAAATATAATATCGAGGAAATCGCCCGCAAGCATGAGCCTTCTTAGAATCATGTCATAGGAAGGGCTGTCGGAAAGGTACAATTCGTATGCGCCCCATTCCAGAGGAACAGCGGAGCGTCCTGTTTCATGGTCTCTTTCTTTCCGTTCCCTGTTTGCGTCCAGTTTATCCCACCAGTACAGTACATTTTCAAAGTCGACTTCCGTCCTTGCGCTTTCCTCAATACGCCGGATTGCAAGGGCACGGGCTTCACGGTGGAGCATATCCCCGTCCGCTTCCGTTATGAAATTCTGCTCCCTGAATGCCGGGAGTTCAGCGTATTTTGGCATTTGCAGTCAGTCCTTTGCAAAAGAATAAAATTTTGTAGCTGTTTTTTCAAAAACACTTCCGCTTTTATAGCCGTATTTCTCCTATTAGTGAAAGGAGTAATTCTTTTTTATTAAAAATCAATTACAAAAAAGGAGGAGCAGGCTATGGGGTACGGATAAAATAAAATCCGGTTACTGAATACGGAAGTACAAGAGCCATTATAGGGGAAATGCGCATGATACGCAAGAAAGGATTGCATAATGGAAACAGTAAAATTGGATAACGGTATGGTAAAAACCAGCCCCTCTGCGGCTGGCTTTTTTTACCGCAGAATTGGCGGGACGCTTTTCAAGGTCAGGGTATATACGGGTTCGGGTTATGTCGATACGCTTGACGAAAAAATAACCCGTTTAATACGCAATGAAGTGATGACAGGAGGCGGAAACTGTGGTATTATGAATCTACCACAGATGAGCCAGCCGCCGGAAAGGAGTTCGGAATGAACAACAGGACGGCTGGTAACAACAGAATAACAGCTCTTTACGAGCGGCTCTCAAGGGACGATGATCTTGCGGGGGACAGCAACAGCATAGTCAACCAGAAGAAAATGCTGGAGGACTATGCAAAAAATAATGGATACGCCAACACGGTGCATTTTACGGATGACGGATTTTCTGGCGGCAGTTTTGACCGACCGGGATGGAAGCAGATGTTAAGCCGGATTGAAAACGGCGACATCGGCACAGTCATAGTAAAGGACATGAGCCGTGTGGGGAGGGATTACCTTCAGGTAGGATTCTACACGGAGGTATTCTTCCGTGAAAAAGGTGTCCGTTTTATTGCTGTTTCCAACGGTGTTGACAGTACCAACAACACCAGCAGCGAATTCGCCCCTTTTTTGAATATCATGAACGAATGGTATCTGCGCGACTGCAGCAGGAAGATTACCGCTGTACTCAGGGCAAAGGGAAAAGAGGGGAAACCTCTTACAAATAATCCGCCTTATGGTTATATGAAAGATGCAGAGGACAAAAACTGCTGGGTTATTGATGAAGAAGCGGCGGCAGTTGTGCGCAGGATATTTGCCATGACGGTGGAAGGCATGGGACCGTACCGGATCGCAAAAATACTGTCTGATGAAAAAGTGGAAAAACCGTCTTATTATCAGGCAGTCAGGGGAAGGGGATGTTATAAAAACCAGTGCGATTTTGAACATCCTTATGCGTGGATGGGCGTGAGCATTGTAAGGATGCTGGAAAAACCGGAATATATGGGCGATACCGTAAATTTCCGCAGCCACAAGGAATCCTACAAGGATAAAAAGGCGGTTAAAAACAGCAGCGATGAAATCCTTATTTTCCGGGATACCCATGAACCGATCATAGACCGCAGGACATGGTATATGGTGCAGGAATTAAGAAAGACGGTGCGCAGGATTGACACAAGCGGAGAGGGAAGCCCGCTGACGGGAAAGCTGTTCTGCGCTGACTGCGGCAGTAAAATGTATTACCGCAGGGCAGGGGAGCGCGCCGGAAGGGACTGGCGGGGGATGCCCGACGGAACGGTCAGAAAAACGCCTGCGTCTTTTAACTGCGGCACTTATAACAGCAGCCGCAAGCAGAATGATAAAAAATGCAGTTCCCATTGTATTCAGGAGGATGCCGTGAGGCAGATCCTTCTTGAAACAATCCGGTATGCCTTAAAAAGCGTCCGCATGGACGAGGCGGCATTTATACAGAATATGCGGAGCGCATCAGAAGTCAGGGATAAAAGTGAGGTAAAAAAGCTGAAAACAGACCTCTCCAAAAAAGAGAAACGCTTCGCAGACCTTGACCTGCTGATAAAAAAGGTGTATGAGGACAACGCAATGGGAAAGCTGCCGGACAGACGGTATGAGATGCTTTCTTCCGATTATGAGAAGGAACAGCAGGGGCTTGAAATTTCCATGCAGGAGATCAGGGAAAAACTCATGCAGTTCGAGGACGATACGGACAGGACAGAGGAGTTTATCTTCCTTGTCCATAAGTACACTGACATTCAGGAACTTACGCCCGCCATCATCAATGAGTTTGTGGACAAGGTGCTGATTCGTAAAGCTGAACGGATTGATGGGGAGCGTGTGCAGGAGATTGAAGTTTATTTGAATTTTATCGGGAAGGTTGAGCTGCCGGCACAGGAGATTTCTGAAAAGGAACTGGCAGAGATAAGGGAGAAGCAGAGAATCCGTGAACGGAATGCAATGTACCAGAGACGGCGCAGG
>CAJUTJ010000022.1 GCA_910589655.1 uncultured Acetatifactor sp.
ATCTATCCTGGGATTGCCTTTGGAAATGATGGCGCCGTATGGGCGCAGTGCAGTCTGAAATTCGGGCTTTTCATTCTGCCGCTGGCAAATGTACTGCTTTTTTACACCATCAACAAACTGTTTTTTGTCAGCGAGAAAAGCAGGGAGTAGCAGCTTGCCAGGCAGCAGGCCGCGCTGCAGCAAAGGTACTATAAGCATCTGGAAGAAATCGACCTGGGACACAGGCGGTATGCCCACGACCTGAAAAACTGCATGGTTTCCATAGCCGCGCTGGCCGCCGACGGCGGAAACGAGGAGATTTTAAGTCTGCTGGGGGATATGGAAGTGGAACTGGATACCCTGACTGGAAAGCGCTATACATCCAATCCTGTCCTGAACGCCATTCTCTGGGAAAAGTCCGTGCTGGCTGACAGACAGGGCGTCCGGATGGATATCGCGGCGGAGGAAAATCCCGGATGGGCCTGCATCGCGGGGAAGGATCTGATCGTCATGGCAGGCAACCTTTTGGACAATGCCATTGAGGCGGCAAGGCAGTGCGCCCATGGCAGCGTCCATGCGGCGATGCATGCGCAGGAGCATTTTCTGGTGATGGAGGTGGAAAATACATGTATCAACACACCTGCTGCCAATGGAAAAGTAAAACATATCCTGCCT
The DNA here is from genome assembly GCA_910589655.1 of uncultured Acetatifactor sp. Classification (GTDB taxonomy): domain Bacteria; phylum Bacillota; class Clostridia; order Lachnospirales; family Lachnospiraceae; genus Acetatifactor. The sequence goes on from CAJUTJ010000022.1 coordinate 655, forward strand.
GCTTCTACAAAGCTGGACGCTGAAAATCATGGTTTTGGAATTACAAACGCGCGGGATACCGCGCAAAAATACGGAGGGCTGCTTTATATAGAACAGAACGGGAACCGTTTTACCGCAATACTTACCATCGCAAAATCCTGTCTTGCCAGATACAATGGAACTGTAGAATAATAACGAAAACAGTTCCGTGGACAGGATACACAGATATACAGCGATGCGAAATGACACGTGAGATGACAATGACCGCCCCGAAATGCCGATTTACGTGCCGATTTGGACGGGGTGCTTTTGCGTGGCAGTCTGTCTGTGTTATAATCAGGCATATAGGTGCCCGGAGTCTCAAGGGAGATTCCGGGCGATTATGCAGATATGGAGGATTCAGGAAATGAATGGACAAAAGTTGGAAAAGCAGAGGCGGAATCTTGTGGACAGGGGCGTGTTATCGCCGGATGAAAAATTATATGGCTCAGCTACGATCAATTATACGGAGAAGCTGGTCGGAAGAATCGAGACATGGAAGCAGGGCGGCGTGGCAATCTTTACGGACCGGAAGGTCATTCTCACCAAGGGATTTTCATGCGAATACATCCATATTCCTTACAGTTGTATTAAGGAACTGGGAAAATGTAATCAGGGATTTTTTCCGATAGGGATGGTAATTACTTATGAAAACAGGGAAAGCGGGGAAATCGTGACAGAGAAGATCTCGCTGGGGAAAAGAAAGAAATGGCTGCAGATCATATCGGAAAAAACAGGATTATAGCTTTCCGGTGGTAAGGAGCTGCAGATAGACGATTGGTCATGCACAACTGTTTTGCATGACCGGAAAACGGAACCCTTGGAAACCGGACGCATGCATATGGGATGTGGAATTTATTTGGCAATGATTGGGAATATTGCATCGGCGCCTGCCTGTGCGGCTGGAAAGAGGAAGTGATCTCTTTTCGCACAGACAAGGATTATTTTTGCATGGAACCGGTTTCGATTGTTCCATGGGACGACAAATCCATAGAGGACGAGCCTGTGTGGTTTCAGGGCTTGCTTCACCGGATGGGAGATGAAGAAACGATCCGGTTTCTGCCTTTTGCATACGGAACGTGCGTCTGCCCCGACTGCGGAAAAAGAGCGGCTTACTGGGATTGGCTGGCGAAGTTCATCGGATATGGATGGTGCGGCGGATGATATGCTTTTAGGAGCGACAGATGATTCATTTCCTGATGCGGGATTTTCAAGTATTTCAATCAGAATGGAGTGATATCATGGAAGAATTATTGGTTTCTGCTATTTTGCTTTATGAGGGATTAGTAACAGAAAACGAGTACAATAAACGGCTTGACGAATTATTTCTCACTACTCCTGAAAATGATGATTTGCTCTATTTGGAATGGGAAACAGACATCAGTAAAGCGATTATTTATGTAAGGACACATATTGACTACAAAAATCTTAACCTTGAACAGTTTGGAAGGATTTTGATGAGTAAATTAAAGGTAGTTTATAAAAATTGTCCGAATATAAAATATTTTGCAAGTCATATGTATCGCTTATGGGAAAGCCTTCCTGTAAATATTCAGAATATAGAACCGTTTTGGACTCTATGTTATGCCGATGACCCTTTATCATGGGGAGATGAAAAACAGACCAGAGACATATACGAGCATATGCTGAGTTACTATGAAGGATGATTCGAATCATAGAGTTTTATCAGGGAACACTGGATGCTGTCATGGATCGGTTATGGCAGCCTGTGCGCAATGGAAGAATTTTGCGGCATTGAAGGTACCGCAGGCAAATGAATACTTGATGGATTTTGACTTCTCCGAGATTATTTGGGCGGACGTGTGGATTACGAGAATTTTGAGGAGTGCGGAAAGCTTGATTTAGATTGGGTGCCGTATGTGCTTGAGATAATACTGGTGGCTGTCTGTGAACGGCTTGCCAGTGCAATTGTTGCATCAAACAGGGGAGTTGATTTGGAAAAGTCGATGACACAGGTACACAATTCGTTAGCTTGGGAAATTGTCATGTATGTTCAGAACGATCTGCAGACGGCTCTTTTGGCTGCGCCGGCGGAGTATGAGGCGCTGCGGAAGGAATACGCACAATATACGATCATTCCGGAGCAGTATGCCGCGTGGATGTGGGAGTATTAAAAAACTATTTCAATATGGATTCTGACAGGAAAAGGAGAGAATACGGTTATGGAAGAATTAATTCGCCTGTTTGTTGAGGAATTTCAGCAGCCCTCGACATTAGAGGAAACGAAAATTGCCAATTTATTAGGACATTCGGACAGGTTTATTGCCCTGGATCAATACCGAAGAAAAGATCTAAAAGCCCAGAAACAAATACTGGATGAGTTGGCTGGAAAGCTGGATTCTATGGATTTGTACAAGGGCTGCTGCTGCGCATTTTTCTGTGGTGTGCTGATGGGAGAATGTGGGCCTGGAGGTGCAGGAGAGGGACTTGTGAATTTCTTTATTAAGGTGGTTTCCCATCTCTGCGGGTTGCTGGATGAGCTGGATAAAACAGGGGAAAGTGATCCTGAGGATGAGATGTTGGACAAGCTGTTTTTGACGTCGCCGGATAAGGTTCGGGCTTTCCGGGGAAGTGCGCCACTGATGATGGCAATTATGGATTTACTGGCAAAATCACCGGAGAGCAGGGAGTATCTGCGTAAAAAGGATTTATATGATAATCTGGAGCGCATTGAGCCTTTTGTGAAAAATGGCTCATATTTGCTTCGGATTTATC
>CAJUTJ010000023.1 GCA_910589655.1 uncultured Acetatifactor sp.
GATACATTGGCGCAGAATGATTATTTCATATGCAAGGCGGAGGAATGAGGCGTAGCGGTGGCTACGTCGATTGACGACAACGAAGCAGATGAAAAATCAGACAAGCCAAGATGTCAGTTAATTAATATTCGTTGTACTAGTATATGCTTGGAAAGCTCAAAAAACATCATCGTTTCCGTTTCATCCAAATCAATCAGAAAGCCGGATTTGATATTGAGCGTGGTGAAGTGAATTCCGAAGCAGTTCACCGCACGGATTTGGCAAAGAAACAGATTGCGGTCGAAAGTAAGGAAAAGAAGCTCAAGAAGGAAAATGCTTCTCTGCGTAAAGAAATTCAGCAATTAAAGACATGCAATGAGGCTCTGAATGCCCAGCTTATCAGCGAACAGTCTATGACACAACGGCTTACCTTAAAGAAGCTGGAAGCAGAGGTTCGGGAGCTTAGTAAGTTTAAGCAGCTGGCAGAAAAGTTTCTTGCAAAGCATGGTTTAAAGGATTATTTCAGAAAAGCATTCATACATTCTAATAATCAGGAACTTTAGGAGCAAATGGTGCTTGAAACAGATAAAAATAGTTTTATGGAAAAGGAGAAATTGATGAATATAACACTTGATGCTACACAACAAAAGGAATTAAAAAAAACGCTGAAATGCGGTATCTACAAGGAACTGCATAAGAGGGATATCTTGTCAGATGCGCAACTAAATAGCTTGTTAGAACACAATTCGTAGGATTATACTTGCACATCATCATCTGCATTGTTATACTGTAGGTGGTGATGTGTCAGCCTAACAAAAGGAGGACACATAAAATGACAAAAAGTAAACTTAGAGTTGCCGCATATTGTAGAGTTTCTACCGACAAGGATGACCAAACCAATTCCTTAATCAGCCAGCGAAAATACTTTGCAGATTATATCACACACCATGATGATTGGGTTCTGAGTGATGTGTATTATGATGAGGGTATCAGTGGTACGCAGACCAAGAAACGTGCCGGATTTAATGCTATGATTGAGGAAGCAATGCAAGGTGAAATTGACCTTATTCTTACCAAGGAAGTATGTCGATTTGCAAGAAATACCGTGGATACCTTGTCCTATACTCGAAAGCTAAAGGATAACGGTGTTGGTGTGATTTTTATCATTGATAACATTGATACCAGAGATTCGGATGGTGAGCTTCGTCTGACCATTATGGCAAGTATAGCACAGGAAGAAAGCCGTAAGACTTCGGAACGTGTGAAATGGGGACAGAAACGCCGGATGGAGCAAGGGATTGTCTTTGGCAGGGATTTGATTGGTTACAATGTCCGTAATGGGGAGCTTGCAATTAACGAGGAGGAAGTTCCTGTCGTCCGTGCCATTTTTCATAAGTACACCAACGAAGGAAAAGGTACTCATGTGATTGCAAGGGAACTATTCGAGGAAGGCTTACGTCCCAAGCGAGTGAAGTTGTGGTCTGCTACCGTTATTCTCAAGGCTTTGCGAAACGAGAAATATGTGGGTGACTTGTGTCAGAAGAAAACCTTTACACCAAACTATCTGACACATGCAAAGAAGTACAATCGAGGGAATGAAGAAATGGTTTATTTGAAAGACCACCACGAACCTATCATAGATAGAGATTTGTGGAACCGGACACAGGAGGAGCTACTCCGGCGTGCTCCCACAGAGGAAATGAAGTCTAAGCACAGCAACCGCTATTGGTGCAGTGGCAAGCTCTATTGCGGGATGTGCGGTCAAAGGTATGTCAGCCGTACCAAGAAGCTGAAAAATGGCACTACCTATAAGGCATGGCGTTGCTATGCGGCGGCAAATCATGGAACCAGTAAAGTATCAGAGGACGGCGAAGTGATTGGCTGTGACAATGGTTCTATCAATGAGCGAGCATTGCTTACATGTGTATATTATTGTATTTGCCAGCTACAGACCAATCAGAAGGAACTGAAGAAGGAAATCCTACAGGAAATCAAGGCAATTAAAGGTATCACGGATAAGAAGCTGGATATAAAACGTATCACAGAAAAAATGGAAAATCTGAATGCCAAAAAGCGTAAAGCCATTGATTTAATGTTGGATGGATTGATTACCAAGGCAGATTTACAAGAACAGACAAAATGGTACGATGAACAGCTCGCAGAGCTTTCAGAATTGCTTTCCAACTCACAGAGTAAGGACAAAGAACAGGCAAAGCAGATTGATGTATTTGAGCAGTATATCACCGCTTTGGACGAGATTATGACCTTTGATGAAACCAATGAAAGCTTGTACCGTGAGATACTTGACAAAATGGTTATTTACCATGACAACACTGTAGAGGTCTGGCTGAAATGCGTACCCTTCGGCATGAAGCTAACCATTCACTCCTATGGTAAGAATGAGGACTATACCACAGACATTCTTAACATGGAAATCATTGAAAAATTTTAAAGCTCCGGAAACCGAAACTTCCGGAGCATCTACTTAAATCTAAGATGCGCAATTTCGATACTGATACACCGATATCAGTCAGCAATCCTGCCACTTCCCTGTAAGGCATGGAATATCTCTGGGACAGATAACGCATACTGGCCGCCATCTCACCGTCAGGGCCGCCGAACTGGGAGATAATGACCTGTGCCAGCTTTGCGTTGGGTTCTTTGATGTTTACCGGAAACTGTAACCGTTTTTCATAACTCCACATTTAACCGCACTCTCCTTCCCAAGGCAGGGGCGCCATGCCCCATCGCCATTCCTTACTGCTTTCTGCCATCCTCGTATTTAACGGGAAATATTTCATGGAAAATTCCTTCTCCATCTGATGTTTGATCCTGTTGTAGTGATTGAAATATTCCATGGCATGACAATCAAAGGGATGGGTGTCCAGATACAGCGTAAGCTCCGTCAGGACAAAATCCACAATACCGATATCTCTCAAAAGCTGTTCCTTATTGCTGCCCATTATACACATCTCCTTCCCGTAAAAGGTTTATCCAGTTCAGGGAAAATAGTTCCGGTACAATAAGCCTTCTCCAGATCGTCATACATTTTGTCAAATTTCTGCCAAGGCACATAAGCCATAGCCAGAGGGAATTTGTCAATATTATTATCAAATAAATAATCCTGCATTTTAATCCTTCCTACTTTTGAATTTGGTTGATACTATCATATGTGGCCAAATGAAATCTGTGTGTATAATATGCATATCCACTTAAGAAATACCGGAACATCATTTAGCAGACAGCCGGATCAATCATACAGAACGATTTCCGAATATACAAGGCAAAAAACCTCCATATAGCGGTACAGCCTGAGACTTTTTGACCCATACACCGGAAAAACAGGCAAATGGTTGGTGACAGCAAAACCGGCACCCTTCTTCAGGGTGCCGGCATTCAGCATACTTTATTGATTTGCTTTATACTGCTCATTAATCTCCGCTATAATCTGATCATAGCCGTTTGCCCTAATGCTGTCCAGCCCGCTCTTGAATTCGTCAAGGCTGATAGCGCCGCAGATATACTGAGTTCTGAGGGCGGTAGCCTGATCATCCAGATCCTTACCGTTCAATGCATAGGTAGCAGAATTTACTTTGAAAGAAAGCGCCGGATCCACTTCCGCATAAGGAAGCGCTGCAGCATAAGCCGCATTCTGTGCGTCATCTCTCTCTGTGGTTACTACGGGAACCGTAGTTTCCTCCGTAGAGGGAAGGAATGTCAGCAGCTGGTTCAGACCCTTGTAGTTGCCTGCCAATGCTTCATCTTCTGCATCCAACTTCACAACTCTTCCCTGATCGTCTAATTCATAGTTAATTCCTTCCAAACCAAACTGAGTCAGAACCATCATCTCGGGATCGTTCAATCTGTCGAGAATAGTCAGAGCCGCCTCAATCTTCTCGGGAGTATCCAGAGTGGTTGCGGACAGAGTAAAGAATCCGTTGTAACCTGCAGTTGCCAGAGTATGACCGTTTACAGCGCCATACAAAGTCATGGAAGCGGTCTCGTCAGGATTTACTACGGAAGGAGTTTTCGTTTCTTCCGCTACAAAGTAATTCCAAATTCTCTTACCGGAATCAAGAACGTCGATATATACGCCGTTATCGCCCTTCTTACAACCATCGGACCAAGTCTCGGTAGGTCTGTCAGGCCAATCCTGAGGCATCAGCTTCTCATCATAGAGTTTCTTGATGTACTCAACCGCCTCAAAATATTCATCCTGCATCCACACGGGAACCAATTCACCGTTCACTTCCGCCCAGCCGTTACCGCATCCGAACCAAGTCTGGATAATATCAAAAGGACCGGTGTATTTTGTCATTTCCATAGGGAATTCGCAGAAGCCTTCATGCTGATCGTTACCGTTCTTCATAGCAACCAGCATATTGTACACATCCTCGGGAGTCGCGTTTGCAGGAAGCTCCACGCCGAGAGCCTCAGCCCAGTCCTGACGATAGCAGAGACCATAACGTCCTACTACACGGGTACGGGGAAGTGCAATCAAATGACCGTCCACAGTCAGGTTCGCTGCTACTTCTTTGGACATACCGGACAGATTCGGATATTTCTCACTGTCCCAGATATAATCGTTCAAATCAATGAAAGCGCCGTCTTTTGCCGCAGATACCACATCACCCGTCATGGTTCCGCCGTAAGACATAATCATGGGCATCGTCTTAGGGCTGGCAAAAGCCAATGAATTCTTTTCTGCCAAAACATCGTTTGCAACCCAAGTGATTTCAATGTCATGACCCACATAATCTTCAATCTTCTGGAAAATTTCCTCCGCATACTGACCCACATTGTTGTTTCCTGCGTTTAAGTCAATTACGCTCCATGTGATGGTCTGGCGCTCAATGGGAGTTGCTTCTGCTTCACTGCCTGCTGCGGATGAACTTGCAGCAGTCTGCTGGCTGGAGCTTGCAGCTGCCGAGCCGGAACTGGAAGCCGGCTGGCTGGAACCTGCCGCATCACCGCCATTGCCGCAAGCTGCTAAGCCCACTGTCATGGCAGAGGCAAGCATCAAGGCAATGACCTTGTTAAAACTTTTTCTTTTCATTTTGATCCTCCTTGTTTTTCGGGAAATATCCGGCAGCCGTTTTAAACAGCCGGAAAGCATCCCCCTTTTATGTAGTAAAGATAAATTTATGAAAACAGGTAATATCCTGTAATCATCCATCAGCCCTTCACGGCGCCTACCATGACACCCTTGGTAAAGTACTTCTGCACAAAAGGATAAACACACAGGATCGGTAATGTTGCAATAACGGTACATGCCATCTTTACCGCCTTATCGGGAGGCGCTCCGAACATATCGTAATCCAGCACAGTATCGGAAATTTTAGACGACAGCAATATAATGGATCGAAGCTGGATCTGGATCGGGAATTTCTCCGCACTAGACAAATAAATCATGGCATTGAAATAATCGTTCCAAAATCCCACGCCATAAAACAGCGAAATAGACGCTATAACGGGCTTTGACAGAGGAAGCGCCACCTTTGCAAATATCTGCAAATCGTTGGCTCCGTCCATATAAGACGCCTCGTCCAATTCCACAGGAAGTCCTTGGAAAAATTTCTTGATAATAATCATGTTAAAGGGGCTGATCAGACCCGGCAGAATCAAAGCCCACCAGCTGTCCAACAGTCCATATGCCTGATTTACCAGATAGGAAGGAATCATGCCTCCACCGAACAACATGGTAAAAATAACCATGTTCATAATCCAGTTACGGCCTCTGAAATGACTTTTGGACAAAGGATATGCAAAAGTCAAAGAGAAAACCATACAGCAAATTGTTCCCAAAGCCGTCAGCAGGATTGAATTCTTCAAGCCCCGCAAAATGTTCGCGGTACTGATTGCATAGCGGTACGCATTGATGGACCACTCACTGGGAATGATGAAAAATGCTTTTTCCGTCAATTCCTTTTCCGTCGCAAAAGATCCTGCAAACACGTACAGAAAAGGAAGCACCGTACTCAGCGCAATCAAACCTAATACCACATAGATAATCACATCTACAATACGGTCGCCGGTGCTCTTACGAACCTTGGCGCCTTCTTTTATTTTGTGTTCTTTCGCCATATACTCCACCCCCTTCTCTAATACAATCCGCTCTCGCCAAACATCTTAGCCACTTTGTCTGCAGTGAGTACCATAATCATACCGACCACCGACTTAAACATTCCGGCGGCGGAGGAGAAGGAATATTGTCCGCTCAGAATACCTTTTGTATATATGTACGTATCAAACACTTCCGCTCTGGCAATGTTCAAATCGTTCCTCATCAGGAAAATCTGCTCATAGCCCGTATTCAGGATACTGCCCACCCGCATGATCAACATCATGACAATGGTACCTCTGATTGCAGGAAGGGTAATATGCCACATCAGTCTCCAGCGCCCCGCGCCGTCCACTCTGGCAGCCTCATACAATTCCTGATCCACACCGGAAAGAGCCGCAAGGAATACAATGGTGCCATACCCTGTCTCACGCCAGATATCCTGACCTACAATCAATCCCCAGAACGTGGACGCATTCGACAAAATATTAAATGTCTCACCTGTAATGGATCTGTAAATCACATTAAAAATACCGTCCGTCACATTAAAAAGCTGATAAGTTAAACTGGTTACGATAACCCATGATACAAAGTGGGGAATATACACCAGCGTCTGCACCAGTCTCTTGTACCCGCTGTGTTTTACTTCATTTAAGAAAAGGGAAAGAATGATAGGCGCCGGAAAATAGAACACCAACTGCAGTAAACTGATTCCCAAAGTATTTATCAGCAATTTCATAAAGTCATTGTTGCTGAAAAACTTCTGGAACTGCCCGAATCCCACCCAAGGGCTTCCCCAGATCCCTTTGAAAGGAGAATACTCCTTAAATGCAAGCACCAAACCGCCCATGGGAATGTAGCGGAACATAATAAAATAGATGCATCCCGGAAGCAATAAAAAATACAGCCATCTATGCTGCACTAAATATTGCCAAGTGCTTTTACGTTTTGGAACAATTACCTGTCCGTTGGAAAGCGTAATTGCACCTTTTTGTTTCTTTACCTTTTCTACCATAGGAAACCACCTTTCGTAATTAGTAAGTCATAGAACGGCGTATCAAAATAACGGCATCCTCGTTAGTAAAGATTTTAGGCATCACTTAGCAATAACGTCTATAATCACCTTTTTGACTCAAATCTTTCTTTGGTTATAATATTTATTATTTTCAAGATATAAGGGGGGATTTTTATGCAAAAAGAAATAAAATAATCATTAAATTTATTTTCTATACGGCAAAATAAATTTAATGATTATTAATTCAGATACTGATTTTAATACAATTTACGGAACTTTCCCGGCGTTACACCGGTACTCTTACTGAAAAAACGGATAAAATTCTGAGCATTTGTGTAATTCAAAGCAGATGCTATTTCCGCTACGGTCATGGTAGTGTTCAGCAATAATCTTTTGGCTTCCTCCAGTTTATATTCTTCCAGAAAATCACTGAAGCTCTTCCCCTTCTCTTCCTTTAAACTCTTCCAAATATAAGAAGGGTGCACTTCCATAATTTCCGCGCACTCTGCCAGTGATATATTTCCCCTGTGCTCCCGGATCAACTGCTCTACATCTTCCAGTATCGAATAAGACCTCTTCTGCATCAGGTTACGGCGGATTTCCAAAATAGGGTCAACCAAATTTTTTTTAATATATCTTCTCTCCCGCGAAGGCTCAAGGATCTCCAATAAATCATCATACATCTTCCGCAGCCCTTCGGGAAACACTGTTTCCGGATCCACCTTAACCTCCATTGCAGTCAGCAAAATCGCATTCACAAACCGCAAAGTATATACCATAATCTCATCTTGGTTGCAGTTTCCCTCCGACAGATAACGGAAAAATGCATCGGCAGCTTTATAACATTGAACCTTGTCAATATTTTTTATCCCTCCCTGCATTTTCTTCTCATATTCCGCATTGTAAGGAATTCCCGAAGCGGATCCTCCTTCGAAGTAAAAACGACAGTCCGTGGGGGCATATTCGGGTGCCGTCCTTTTTTCCTGTTTTCCGGCTTCGGATTTGGTTAAGGCTCTCACACTCTCCTTATATGCCTTGCGGACTTCCTTGGGATTTGAATGGGTGGCGCTGACTCCCATTAAAATCCGGCAGCCATACACATCCTCGGTATACTTTTGCAGCCCGGTATAGTACTCCTGAATACGGTCAAATAATAAGGTCTTATCCTCCTCCCCCACAATGGCTATTACGGCACAAGCATTATAGATGGGCGGCAGCCATGCCAGACTTTTCAGATGTTTCGGCATTTCTTCTACAATCTTAAGGCAGATAGCATCCTCCTTGACGTTATCCTGAGCTTCATTTTCCTCTCTCAGGTCAAGCACTGCCACCAAAGTGGCATAATAGCTCAATGGATGCAGGCCAAACCCCTCTATGTACTCGTCATATTCTTCCCAAAGAGTGACATCCCCCTTGAGAAGACGCATCTCAAACATTTCCTGCAGCTTATCCTGCTTCTGAAGTATCATTTCCTGCAGCTTCCTGCCGTTCTCCATAAGAACAGTATTGCTCTCTTCCATTTGAATCTGCTTCTCTTCGACCGCTGCATCCTTTTCCAGTTCCATAACTGCACTCCTCATCAGCCTTTGAAGAGATCGGTAGAACAAATAAGCGGCAGCGGCAAATCCGGTTCCCGTAAACAGCATATACACGGCAAAACGCTTCCACAGAAAAGAGTAGTCATAAGTCTCTTCCTCTGCATTCCTCAACGTATTACGGCTCCATTCCCGGTCATCAAACAGCTCTATACCATCTTCCGAAAATACCCCCCCCGATTAAAACTTTGTGTTTCTGCACATTTATCGGACCGGCCTGCCACAGTCTCCGCCCTGTTGCCGGATCCCCGTGACACCGTTTCCAAATTCTTAACCGATAGCTCGGAATAGACTACTACTAAGGATACCAAAACCAGCACTCCCAACAGTCCTCCCAATACTCCCAAAACCAATTGTTTATATGAAAACCTCTTTCTCTTCCATATCCTTTGTATCAATTCATTCATATTCTTTGACCTCATCCTACCTCTTTATGCGTTACACTATTGTAACGCTAAGGCAACAACTTGTCAAAGCCTACCTTAAGTTCTCTCGCAATTCCTATATATAGTATTGTGCCTGCGCATTCCAAAGCTCACTGTATTTGCCGCCTTTCTTTAACAGCGCCTGATGAGTTCCCTGTTCAATGACACTCCCTTGATGGAATACCGCAATTTCGTCACAGAACCGGCAGGAGGATAAGCGGTGGCTGATGTAGATAGCCGTACAATCCGTGATAATATCGTTAAAACGGGTGTAAATCTCATACTCCGAAACAGGATCCAAAGCGGCGGTGGGCTCGTCCAATATGACAAACGGCGCATTGCGGTACATACTCCGGGCTATGGCAATCTTCTGTTCCTCTCCTCCTGAAATTTCCACTCCCTCTTCACTGTACAAGTCCTTGTAAAGCTTTGTCTCCAGTCCGGCAGGCCGTTTGCGCAGCCATTCGGATAATCCGGCTTTTTCCAGACAATCCCGTACCAGTCCGGCATCATAACCGGCTCCCGCCGCCACATTCTGCCCCAGTCCAAGGGAAAGAAGCCTGAAATCCTGAAACACCACCGAAAAAACGGATAAATACTCCTGATAATCATACTTTCTGATATCAATACCGTTTAACAGAATTTTCCCCTCCGTAGGATCGTATAGCCTGCAGAGCAGCTTAATAAACGTGGTTTTTCCCGAACCGTTCTGCCCTACTACCGCCAGCCTTTTACCCACCTTAAATTTCATATTCACATGGCGCAAGGCATATTCCGAGGCGTTGGGATAGCAAAAGCCCACATCCTGAAACTCTACCTCATAATCTCTGTCGTTCCGCTTTTCCACGGTCAGGGAGCCTCGATACATCTCATTGGGAATCTCCAGAAATTGAAAGATTCTTTGTAAAAAGAAAGCATTGGTTTTCGCCTCCTCGACTACATTAAGAACAGCCGCCGCCCCGTTCGCTATAGAATTAACCGCGCCTACATACTGTGTCACACTGCCCACCCCGAAGGCTCCGAACCATGCTTTCAGACAGACATACAGATAGATAAACCCCGTCATCATATGAGACAACACGGCATCTCCCGCCCTGCAAAAGCCTTGGATTCTCAAAAACAGCATCTCCCGCCGCTCTATCTCGTTTATACTGAATACCTTTAGCTCTTCATCCCCATAAATATCCTGCCTGTATATCCTCATATCCAGCGCACTCTCCGTTTTATCGTAGAGACCTACGCCATACTGCCAATAATGCCGGTTCGCCGCCTTTCCGTGTTCGCTATAGGCCAGAATATCCGCCCTTTCCCGCCTGCTGAAGAAAGGGCGAAATAAAACCGTGAGTAGTATAACTGCCGCCGCTCCTATCATCCCCAGCTTCAGTCCAATGCTTCCCTGATATTGCTCTGCCACCGGCCGCGTAAACAAGGAATAGGATAAAAGAATTCCGCCCCCTATCTGAAAGATTGCTCTAAAGAGCTGTTCCAAATGTATTATATACGTATTCATGCCGTTACCCATGTGGTCATTGCTCTGCTCTATCTGATTCAGCAGATCAAGAGTCGCAGGATCATCCATCTTCTCAAAATCTATCTCCAACAGCTTTTTCCCGTATATTTCTTTGGTATGGAGCATATTAAAACTATGCTCTTCCACCTTTTCCCATCGATACAAGATAAGGGCCAAAAGAGAAAAAAGCGCTGATACTGCCAAGAGCAAGATCACCCACCGGGTCAGCATCTCCGGTCTCCGGGCACCCGCCAGTTCATCTAAAAACCGTGCGGAGAAATACAGGGTAATATAGGGGGAGGCTGTCTGGCTCCCTTTGCAGAATGCCGTGCTAAGCAAATATTTCGGATAATGCCGCCATAACAGTCGAAAAGTGCGGATATATAATTTTCCTGTCTCTCTTGCAGAAAACCTTTCCTGAGCGTTTTTCGATATATCTCTAGTCTTCTCCATGTTCTTTCCCCTCTTTGTAGTATTTACTCTGAATTTCAAATAATTCTGCGTATTTTCCGCCAAGCTCCATCAGTTCTTCATGTGTGCCTTCTTCCAGAATTTCTCCGTCCCCCAGAAGAAGCACTCTGTCGCAGAAACGGGTGCTTGCCAATCTGTGGGAAATGAAGACAGCCGTACTTCCCTCTGTTAATTCCGCATACCGTTCATAAAGATCCCTCTCAGCCAAAGCGTCCAAGGCCGCTGTGGGTTCATCCAGCATCATCACCGGAGCTCCCTTATACAGCATCCTTGCCAGCATAAGCCGCTGCAGTTCCCCTCCCGACAGTTCCAGCGCTTCCTCGGGATAAACCTCTTTTCCCAGTTTTGTATGGTATTGATCGGAAAACCGTTCAATCCGCTCCTTCATTCCCGCCAGCTCCGTACAGCGCCGTACTCTTTCCATATCCGGAGTATGGGACTGGGCTATATTTTCCGCAATAGAGCCTGCAAGAAGGGAAAAATCCTGAAATACGGCGCCGAACAATTTGTAGTAATCCTCTCTGTTATACTCCCGTATATTGACGCCGTTGAGCAGAACTTCTCCGGAATCCGGGTCATATAAGCCGCACAGAAGCTTAATCAAAGTAGTCTTGCCTGCGCCGTTCAGCCCCACCACCGCCAGCTTTTCCCCCGCTCGTATTTTCAGGTTAAAATGCTCTAAAACAGGTTTCTCAGCGTTTGGATAGCGGAAGGTTACATCCCGGATTTCAAATTCACACAGTTCACCGGGTTTTTGTTTCAGCTCCTTACCTCCTTCAAATGAAAACGGCTCTTCTATCCCACAGAACTCGCGCACATTGGATATTTCCAGACTATGCCTGTAAAGATTCTCCACACCGAATAAAATTCTCGTCACCTGATCGGTAAATCCCGATGCCGCCGTAAAATAAAGCAAGAATTCCGATGCGGATAATCCCCCCTGTATGGTAACTCCCAGCAGATAGGCATATAAGACTCCGTTGCGCAGCAGATCTAGCAGTATTTTAATGGCATCTGCCGCAAAATCATTTTTCTGGCTGCGCACACTGAAATCCCTAATCAGCCGCTTTGCGTCTCTTTCAATATCCCAGAGCCACTCCTTCATTCCGAATATTCGGATATCCTTAGCCATTTTTGTACTTTTTGCACAATTGTAAAAATAATCTGCCTTTCGCAAGCCCTCCGCCTCTTCTTTACGGTGCAGATAACCCCACCGTTCAAAGCTCCGGGTCATCCCAAAACTCATCACTGTAATCAACAATGTCACCGCAATCAATATCGGTTTTACTTCCATCATCAAAAAAAGATAAATGAGAAAGCAAATGCCGTTTTTCATAATTTCATACAGCGTCTCCCAATATTTTTCCGAAGCGCTGACATTGTTTATGACTGCCTTGCGGGCATTTACTCTTCTGTCCTGAAATTCCTGTTGAAACAACAGGGGATACGAGCAGCCTCCCAGCTTTCTGTTTACTTCCCGGATTAAGCTCATACGCACCTGTATCCTGCCCGCAAATATAACGGTCTTCACATATTTTTCCAGACCGTTAAATCCAATCATTGCCAATGAAAAAAATAATATTACAAGCAGCATTTTCCGGAAAGAGTCGTGTGCCTCCACGCACCGTAGAAAAGAGGGCGCCATATAAAGTGTTGTCACACTGACCGCCACTCCCGCTGCCGTCTCGATCCCCAACAGCCATAACACACTGGGAAATTCCGCGGCATGGCGCACCATATACAAAAGGTTGCTCCCAAGGCCGTACTCCGGTTTCTTCTGCTTTTTTCCGCCTTCATTTTTTTTCATACCAACCTCCACGATTCCGCTCTGCTGCGTCTTTGAATAAGACCATCCTATCACAATAAAAAAAGACATGGTGTTCCGGTGACGAAATACATGCCTCAGGTGATAAATGACATTTTTGTAAAGAACAATTTATGAATTGGTGCAAGTCCGGAAGAATGCTGCTCTTGGGACGGCTTTGATTAGCTATTGGGGCAAAAGTATCTCCGTGGTAAAGGCTCCGTCCTCGCTGTTACGGCTGATGTAACCTTGGCAGCGGTCCACAATCGTGTCAATTCTGACCAATCCGTAACCATGTCCCGACCCTTTCGTGGTCAGGAAGCGTTTTCCTACCTTCTGTTGTTTGTTCAATGCGGTAGTATTGGTAAATGACATATAGAGCTGCGTATTCTTCATATCCATATAGACACGGATCAGCCTTTCTTCCTTAGGAAGCTGCATACACGCCTCTATGGCATTGTCAAAAAGATTGCCTATAATAATACACAAGTCAATTTCCGTTGTGGACAGAGCCACCGGCACATGGGCATCCGCCTTCACTGCAATATCCTTCGATCTGGCAAGAGATATTTTACTGTTGAGAATCACATCCGTCATCCTGTTCCCCGTCTTTAACACGGTGTCCACGGCGTTTAAGTCAGCGGCAAGTTCCTTCAAGTACCGCTTCAGCGCCTCCAGATCCCCTTGCTCCGCATATCCGTTCAAGACTTGAATATGGTTGCGGTAATCATGCCGCCATCCTCTGGTCTGGCGGTACATATTTTCCACCTCATCATAGTGTACCGCCAACAGATCATTTTGATACTTCGCTATTCTCTTGTCAATCCATTTTTCCCAAAAAAACATTCCGCACCTCTATCGAGCACATCAGCATCGTGCCTTCCCTAAATATCCACGCCTTCCCTAAAATCTCATCCGCTAAAAATATTCAATGAAAGCACGATTCAGCCCCTCGTAATGCTTTCTGGAAAGAGGCAGCGTCGTACCGTCCTTTAGGGTTACTTCTGTGCGGGTGCACTTTTTCACCGACTGAATATTTACAATATAAGAACGGTGTATGCGGTAAAACCGTTCGTCCAAAAGCTGTTCCAGCTGGCTCAATGTCCGCTTGACGCTGTAATCCTCCCCGCCGTGGAGAGTTACATAATTGCCCATAACCTCCAGATACCGTATCTCAGACAGCGGAATCCGGACAATGCCTTCGGGCACTGTCAGTGTCATCTCTCTTTCTTGATTTTTGATCCGCTCCAGAGCGCGCTCCAGCACAGCACATAATTTCTCTTCCGTAACCGGCTTTAACAGATAATGCAGCGCTTCCACGTCATAGCCCTGTGCGATATAATCCGGATACCCTGTCACAAAGACAATCTGAATCCGTGATCCCATCTGTCTGAGCTTCTGTGCCAGATCAATTCCGCTTAAGCTCTTCATCTCAATGTCCAGAAACAACACATCAAAATCCCGGTCTTCCTCATAGGCAAATAAAAAAGCCTCCCCCGAAGGAAAGCCTTCTATCATGAGCTGCAGACCGGCCTTCCGATTCCACTTCCGTATGATAGCCTCTATGTAATCAATGTCTTCCTTCCTGTCGTCGCAGATTGCAAATCGGTACATAATCTATGTCTTTCTCCCTGTCTTTTCCAGCCCGTTTCCCATGAAACCCCTCATTGCCAGTCCGGCGGAAGGCCGGATTGGCGGACTGCATATCTGTGCTCCCCTTGAGTCCCTTCCGGTGCAAACACCAAGCTCAAGAGGAACACAACAGTAAAGCAGCCCGCAATCCCGCCTTTACTTTTTCAAAGACTCCGGCAGCCTGCGGCGGATCAATCGGTTTTTCAATTCTTTCCAGTTAAAGGGAATCAACGGATAAATATAGCTCGTCTTTGCCACCGTCTTATTACATGCGACGGACAATACGGTAAGCAGAATTCCCGCAATATATCCCCACAGTCCAAACCATTGTGTCAGCAGCAGATTAATGATTCTCATAAATTTCAGGGCATAGCCCAGCTCGTAATTCTGCTGGGTATAATTGGCCACAGCCACAAAAGCCATATACAGCATAACCTCCGCGGAAAACCAGCCGCTGTTCACCGAGAACTCTCCCAGCACCAGAGCCGCCAGCACACTCAGCGGTGTGCTTAACATATTGGGCGTATTTACCGCCGCCAATTTCAGCCCGTCTATGGCAAGCTCCAAAATCAAAAACTGCCAGATTAGCGGTACATTCGGCTCCTCTTTCAGCAATATAAAGGAAAAACTGTCGGGCACCCAATGGTCATGATTGACCAGCAGCAGAAAGGTAGGCGTCAAAATATAAGTCAGAACAGAAATCAGTAATCGCGCAATACGCAGATAAGTTCCCGTTATGGGCGGAAAATAAAAATCGTCCGCCTCCTCCACCACATCAAAAATAGTAGTGGGCAGAATCATAGCCGACGGAGAATTATCCACCAGTATCACGATATTTCCTTCCAAAACCTGAGCCGCTGCCGCATCCGGTCTCTCCGTATACTTAAACTTCGGAAAGGGATTAAACCACTTCCTCTGATAAAGGCATTCTGCCAGAGATTCCTGATTCATGGTGAGGGCATCCACCGATATTTCATTGATTTTGCGTCTGACTGCCTCTAAAAACTGATGATCCACCCTTTTATCCATATAGCACAATACAATATCCGTGCGGGAGCTTTCTCCTGCATTCAGCATTTCCATGCACAGATCCGTACTGCGGATCCTGCGGCGGATCAACGCGGTGTTGAAGACCACCGTCTCCACAAAACCATCCTTGGAACCTCTTAATACCTTGTCCTTCTCCGGCTCTTCCACCCCTCTTGCAGGATAAGTGCGCGCATCAATCAGCAAAGCCTTACTATAGCCGTCGATGAGCAGAACAAACATGCCGGACAGCAGGGAATGAACCATGGTGTCAAACCGATCCTCCACATCCACTTCCACATAGGGAGTGAACTGCTTGGAAATACCATGCATATCCTGAGGCATTTTATCCGGTGTCAAATCCATAAAATACTGCAGCAGCTTCTGTAAAAGATCGTCTTTACAGAAGCCGTCCACCAGATACATGCAGGCCTCCTTCCCGCCCACATGAATCACGCGGTAAATAATATCAAAATTGCGGTCTACATCCAACACCCGATTCAGGTATTCCATATCCGGTGCCAGAGAACCGCTTATTTGCTTCTTCGTCTCTTCGCTCAAACCCAAACTCCCCTTCCGGCAATCTATTTGCTTTCATTATTTCCAAAAGGGAGTTTCTTATTCTATATTCAGATGCTATACTAAGTAGTGCTTCCGAACCCGCCGTTGCGGATTCCCACCGCGTCATCATCCACCGTGATTCCGTATTCCAAGAAAATCCCTTGGACAATTCCCGTCCCCTGTTCTACGGTCAATGTCTTTCCCTCGTTAGAATCATTGGTGAGCTTTACGAAAATGTGGCCTTCATTGTCGGAAAAAAAGTAATCGCTGTCTATAATACCCACAGTATTGTTCATCTGTAATCTGAATCGAAAGCCCAATCCGCTTCTGGGGTAGAGCTTCAATACCCAGTCTTCTTCCATTTTTACCCGTATGCCCGTAGGAATCTTAATCGTGGCAGCAGGCGGCAGAGAAAAAGCAAAAGGAGCAAAAAAATCATATCCGGCGCTGCCTCTGGTAGCTCTCCTCGGCAGTTTCAGCGCTTCGTACATTCCCTTAATATCCGCTTCCGCATACTGCGGAAATTCTTCCGATACCGCCTGCATAAACAGTTCTTCACTTACTTTAAAAAATTGTGCTATTTTTTTCATAAATACCTCTATGCATTTCTTTTAGGCGTTCCTTGCCGCTGTACTGTCCGCATGGCCTCCGGCAACTCTCCCGGAATCGTCTGTCATGGGGAATGCGCTTATAAGGAAGCGGCAGGATATCACTTTAATTACAGCATCCCCGCACGGTTTCCGGTTTTTCAGTGACTTTATAATCCTCCGCATAATTTTCGCAGTACAATACCGGGATCCGTTGATTCTCCTGCGAGAGCGTCTTTTTCACATCAATGACTCTCTGGTTTGAGCTTCCCTTCCAAAGCAGCTTTGCATCTTCCTTCTCCGCCACGAATTCCCCGTCCACCACCACATCTACATACTTCATCAACGGATAGGCAGAAATATTTTCCCACACATCCCCGGTGTACAGCCAAATTGTCTTATCCGGAAATTTATCCTTTATCTCCGCCATAAATTCCCTGACTGCCATGGCGTTGGCGGGATGTAAGGGATCTCCCCCGGAAAAAGTAATTCCTGAAATATAATTTTTCGCAAGCTGTTCGAAAACTTCCCGTTTGGCGGCATCGTCAAACAACAAACCGCCGTCCGGATCCCAAGTAATGGGATTATGACATCCTTTGCAGCAATGATTGCAGCCCGCCACCCATAAAACCACGCGCAGCCCATCGCCGTTTAGCATATCGTCCTTTGTTATATTATGGTATCTCATTAACCCCTCCACAATGCCGCTACAAGGCATCCCACAATCCCGTCATCAGAAACAATTTTTCAAAATCACCGAAAAAATCTAACCTATATTCTTGCAGCACAAACAATCAATGAATCGGTGCAAGGCAAGGAATGACTTAGTTTCTCTTAGGTTAGATACAAGAGGGTGTGCCGGCACAAACAATCAATGAATCGGTGCAAGTCTGGAAGAATCGCTGATGCGATTCTTCTAACTGCTTTAGCAGTTTGGGGAGAAGCTCTGCTTAGCAGAGCGTGAAATCACTTAGCGAGGTCTTTTCGAGCTTAGTGATTTCCTTTACACTTTACATAGATTTCCTCTCCGCGATTTCCGCCATCTTGGCATCATTCAGCCGGGTATCTCCGTGTACGCGGGAATAGGACAGATAACCGTTCATACGGTCAATTTTCGTAAGATTATGGCTGCCGCACTTGGGACACACATCCATCTCCAGTTCCTGATGCCCGCAGTCGTCACAATATGCCAAGGAAAGATTCACACCCTCATAAAAGCCCATATCCATTGCACGGCGGATCAAGGTCTTTACCGCCGTAATATTGTAATCAATGGGATATTTCACATATTGAATCTTCCCGCCGTTGCAAAGGTTCCAAAAGCGTTCTTCCTTATCCTGCTTTTCAATGGGAGTGATATCCTCACTTACATGGCAGTGGAAACTGTTGCTCACATACTCCCTGTCGGAAACCCCTTCCACAATGCCGTACTTATTACGGAACTGCTTTACCTGCACCCCGCAGAGATTCTCCGCAGGTGTTCCGTAGATGGCATATAGATTGCCGTCCGTCTCCTTGAATTCGTTTACCCTTGCATTGATATACTCCATTACCTCCAAGGCAAACGCTCCGTCCTCCACCAGAGACTTCCCGTTATAAAGCTCCTGAAGCTCATTCAGCGCCGTGATGCCGAAGCTGGCAGTGGCAGACTTTAACAGTGGTTTGATCTTATCATGCAATCCCAGTTTTCCCCCTAAAAATCCGCCTTCACAATAGGCCAAGGGATTGGTGGATGCCCTCATCTCGCCAAGGTAAGCATAGGTGCGGATATGAAGCTGGCGGATCAGATTCAAATAATAGTCCAGCACCTCATAAAAATCACGGCTTTCCTTCCTTGACTTGGCTAAAATCATGGGAAGATGCAGCGACACCGCACCGATGTTGAAACGTCCCACAAATACAGGCTTGTCCTGCTCGTCGGCAGGATGCATCCCACCCCTCTCGTACCACGGGGAAAGAAATGCCCTGCAGCCCATAGGCGAAATAATTCTTCCATACTTTTTATATATGCTTGCCACATAACCTTTTCCCGTGAGACTCAGCCAGTCAGGGTACATGGTCTTGGCAGAGCACTCCACACCGGCTTCAAACACATCCTCCAAAGGTTTTCCGGGCCCGTGGAGATTCTCATCATATAGAAATACAATCTTAGGGAACAAAACCGGCTTTTTACAGTCCTTTTTGCCTTGCCCTCTCTTCCTCACATTCAGCATTGTCATGGTGGCAAGTCTGGCAAACTTCCCTGTACCGGTTCCCGCCGTCACCGTGATAAAGGGATAATCCCCCCGGCTGCTTCCCACTGTGTTAAATTTATATTCCCAGCCCTGAAATCCCTGTTCGAACTCCCGGACCACGTCCTCATAAGCTTCCTGCTCCGCCCTCCGGCCGTCAATACCCAGACGCTCATATTTCTCCAAATATCTCTGATAAGATTTCTCCGCATAAGGCTCCAGAATCGTGTCCACACTGGGGACGGTAAATCCGCCGTACTGCTGGCTGGCCGCACTGAGAACAATATCTCCGATGACATCAAACGCCACATCAAGAGATTTCGGCTCATTATACCATACATTCCCCATCTCAAAGCCGCCGCTTAACACATTCTGCACGTCGAACAGGCAGCAGTTCATAGTATCCCTTCTGGCGGACATATCATGGATATAAATATAGCCGTCACGGCATGCCTGAATCTCTTCCGTCGTCAAAAAGAACTTCTGATACAATTCCTTGTTCAGCTGGTTAAAAATCAGGCTTCTCTTGGTAGCCACCAGAGCGGAATCCGTGTTGGCATTTTCCTTGTCTCCTATATACATAATGGACTGGCTCTTTTTATAGACATCATCCAGCATACGGACAAAATCCTGCTTATAATTGCGGTAATCGCGATAACTCTTGGCCACCACAGGCTTAACCTGCTCCAATGCGCTTTCCACAATATTATGCATAACGGGAATGGGGATTTGATCTGTCTCCATCTCATTTACTTTCTCAATGACATATTGGCAGATATGGCGTTCCTCTGCTTCGGTGAACTTTGTCAATGCCCTGTAAGCGCTTTTTCCCACTGCGCTGATCACCTTCTGTACATTAAACGCTTCCTTGCTGCCGTCTTTCTTGATCACATAAACTTCTTTCTCAGGCATAAAATCCTCACTATAGTCTAAACAATCTGCTGCATCCTGATCAAAATTACTGCTCATTCCATTCATTCCCTTCTGAAAAACACACTGTCTCTTTACTATCGGTACTATCGGTATACTATATCCTGCGCATTTCGCCAAATTTCCTGTCTGCATTGTTCTGTGTGCATTGCCGCTTGGTAAAACCACACCCAATATTTGTTCCTCGACAAGACGGCTGAAGAAAGCGATGCGGCAGCAGCATTGAGTGAAGTCAATAAAATCCACCCTGATACACCTTGCCGATATAAATATTCTACGGAAATTCGCCAGATATCATATAGACATACACTTTCCTGCACCGGAACTGCACAAATTTAGACATTCTAATCCGCATTGGCAAAAACGCAATATTTAGAGATTTCTTGTAATATTCTCCTATATATTGTATCCGTTTCTTCTTAACAGTATAAGTAAAAATCATCCGCTTGTCAATTCGATATATTACCAAAATATTTTTAAAAGGTATCTAATATTTTAGATACCTTTTCCATGGTTTAATCCTTCTGTAATTTTCATCGTATTGATAATATCCGCAAGCCAGCCATTATACTGTTCTTTCACGGAAGCCGGACTGATAACCACCGCTTCCCGCCCGATGCCGGCCAGCCATCCGAAAAACTGGCCGCTGACCGCCACTTTCACCCGGACACGGAAAATGCGATCCGTCATGGGCCGGATATCGGCATCCTTGCCAAACCGATCCAATACCACGCCCACCAGTCTGTTGGGAAATTGCAGCGTTACGCTCTCCTCGTCGCCGCTGTACATACCGAAAGTCTGATTCGTATAAGACGCCGGATCGATTTGGGAAAACTGTTCCACACCTTCCCGTTTCTGTTCCAGTACCTCCGCCTTGCCCATCTTATCCACTCGGAAATGTTTCATAACACTGTCCGCGCTGTCGTATGCTGCCAAATAATAATTCTCTTCCCGCCAAATCAACGCCCAAGGACTTACGGTTCTCTCCGCATTGGCTCTGGGCACCAGCTGCTTTTTCAGGTTCCAGTCCAGATACTGAAAACGGATCTGCCTATTCTCCTGAATGGCTCTATGTATACTGTCTACATTATAATAAATACTTTCATTTTCCGTCTTGATCCTTCCGGCTACATATACCTGCCTTTGCAGCTTTCCGGCATCGTACTTTCCGGCCATCTGCTCCAGCTTTTTGATCAGACTGCGGGACTTCCGGGTGGTAATAAACCGGGAAGCCTGCACCGCATCCACCAGCAGCTTCAGCTCTGCCAGCTCGAAGTCTCTGCCCGCCATATAATAGCCGCCGCCAAGCCTGCTGTGTATC
Source organism: uncultured Acetatifactor sp. (assembly GCA_910589655.1). Classification (GTDB taxonomy): domain Bacteria; phylum Bacillota; class Clostridia; order Lachnospirales; family Lachnospiraceae; genus Acetatifactor. The sequence goes on from CAJUTJ010000023.1 coordinate 21,149, forward strand.
TGTATGATATCATAACCGAACTGACAGAGCTTATCAATGTCATCATAAATGCTTTTCCGCTCCGAGTGAATTCCGTTGGCGTCCAAATAGGCGATAATATCCGTAGTACTGACAGGATGGCGCTCATCCGTACTCTCCGACAAAAGTTTCACGATATACAAGAGCTTCAGTTTTTGTCCAGCCGATTTCGCCATATTCAAAAACCCCCAAGGATATCATAAATCATATGTAAATCGCAGATCTCATAATCCGGCTTCCACAATGTGTTGTTTTCCTTCTCTTTGGAGTGATACCAACAGGTGGGTATCCCGGACTGTATGCCGCCTTTGATATCGCTGGACAGAGAGTCTCCCACGATCAATACCTTCGATCTCTCCCTCGCTCCGATCTGTTCCAAGCAACTGTCAAAGAACTCCTTTTGAGGCTTATGGCATCCCATTTCTTCCGAGATAAAGATCCCGTCCATCACATCCATGATTCCGGAGAGTTTTAACTTGCTCCGCTGGGTAGAAGAAACGCCGTTGGTAATTACATACTGTCCAATCTTTCCCTGCAGCGATTTACAGATCGTCAGAGCATCATCATGAAACCGGAAAACACTGCCCAGCGCTTCCTGATATTCCTGCCGAAAAGCTTCCACGTCAATACTCTCAATGCCATACTCGGAAAAGAGTACACAAAAACGACCGGTCAGCAATTCTTTCTTGGTAACTTCCCCAAGTTCCAAACGTTTCCAGTAGTCATCATTAATTTGTTTATATCGCTGTATTTGTTCCTCTGTAATCTCCAATCCTGCCGTCTGAAAGCATTTGGTAAGTGCATACCTCTGTGAATACGGAAAATCGAGAAGAGTGTCGTCCACATCCCAAAGTATGACAGAATAATTACAGCCCATATCTTACGCTTCCCCTGCTCCGTCCGCAGTTTCAACCTTGGGAGCCTTTGCATTCTTTTTCTTAGCCAATGTAATTCCGACGGTAACGGCCACTGCCGCAAGCACGCCGATTACCAGCAGCAGCATAATATAAGATAAAAAAGTATTTACAAAGCTTACCATAATAACCTCCATGCCGCTTTAGCGGCTCAAATAGATATGAAAAACGCTGTCTTTCGCGTTTTTCTAACTGCTTCAGCAGTTTGTGAAACTTAATACTTCTTAGGCAGTGTCTTTTGCTGCCTTAGACGTATTTTTCACACTAACACCTCACCTTTTATTGTAACACAATATATTGTATCTTTTTCCAGTATACCAATCTTAATAATGTTCGTCAAGTAAGGAAACTCTATCTCACTGATAAATTTGCCGTCTGTTACGGTTCACCCGCCGCGAGGTGTTTTCACGCTGTTTCTGCGTGGCAAACCCGCGACAGACGCCTCACATTACCATTCATTCCTCTCATGGCAGCACAAGGATTTTGATAAACTCCTTTGTATCTGCTGTGGTCAGGAAGCGGCGGCAACACCGAAACAGCCATTTCCGCAGAAGCTTTATATCCAGCTTCCGGAATCCGTAAAATGTTCTGCCTGTTCGTATGCCTTTTCTATAATTTTCCGGTCATATCCTAACAGCTCCAAAAGCCGGATCGCATTTCTGGTAGTTGCCTTGCCGCTTTGCAGCTTATAGTCAAACACCACGTCGCCATCCCTTACTTCTTCCGAAAAATGATAATTATCATACTCTTTTTGCAGCAGTTCCGTAAGTTCAATGTCATGAGTAGCGGCAAAACACAATATATTCTCTCCCCGCAGACTCTTTAAAATCTGAGTGGACGCAGCAATCCTCTCCACCGTATTCGTTCCCCGGAGCACTTCGTCCACAAAACAAAGCACTCTTTTGCCCTCCTTGGCGGCATCCAGAATCCTTTTTAATGCCTTGATTTCTACAATGTAATAACTTTCACCCGCACCTAAGTCATCCCGCAGCGCCATGGAAGAATACACCTGATATAGTGAGCTTTGGAAACGATCCGCCATACAAGTGTGTATCGTCTGGGCAAATACGGCATTGACTGCCACCGTTTTCAAAAAAGTGGACTTGCCGGAAGCATTGGAACCTGTCAGTAATACGCCCTGTTCCGTATGGATCCCGTTTTTCACGGGCTGGGCAATCAGCGGATGATATCCATTCTCCATACAGATCCCGTTTCTGTCCGCAAATTCCGGCAGGCAATAACCTTCCGTAAGGGAATTACGGAAGATACCGATGGCAATGGCTGTCTCCAAATATCCGGCGGTGCCGATCAACGCATCTACATCTTCTATGTGGTTTCTCAAATGCTTCAGCATACTGTTAAACTTCAGCAAATCCACATGAAACACCATGCGGACGTAATCCAGAATGGCCTCTAAAATATTTCCGCTTGCCTGTCCCCTCCCCGGATCCATGACCCAAAAGGAATTCCTCCGCATGGCCTGCATCTCTTTTCTGTGCATCCGAAGCCGTTCCTGCTCCTTCCCGCAGACAGGGAGCTTAATCTTCTCCAGTTCGTCGCAGACATCTAAAAGCCGCATAATATAAGCAAAGCTGGTGATATAAGGATCAATCTCACCCTTTTCCTTAAAATACGTGGTAATATTATAGACCATCAGCATTACAAGCCCCATAACCCCTATAGAAAAATTGACCCACAAAAGAGCGATAAGGGGAATAAATAATAAATCCTGAATCAAACTTTTCCTGTTGGAGCGTTCTCCCAGATAATCCAGATTGTCCAGATAATCATATAAGGAAAACTTTCCGGTATAGCCCAGCTTATTCATTTGGAGCTGCACTTTCACCCTCTCGTCAGGATGGTCTCCGAAAAACCGCACCACTTCTTCCAAATGCAGCAGTTCCCCTTCCTCCTTCTGCAGAGTTCTGAGGGTATAGTACAAATATTCCTCCCCGGATGCGGACAAGGTGTAATTCATGCGCATAAAGATCTCGTCCATCCCCAAGTCATTCCAAGTAATGTCGTCCAGCTGCAGAGGGGAAGAATGTCTCAGAAAATAGCTTCCGATTCTGGCAAAGCGCTCCGGCGCATATTCCTTCTGAGCAAGCCTGCCGCAATCTTCATATAACGAATTCATAAACCGTTTCTCTGCCTGCTTGGCATGGTAAGCATTCAACAGGAAAACTACCACCGTAACGATTGCCAATGCCAGAACCAAAAGCCCTACATTTCCCATTTCATTTCTAACTCCTATTCCTGTGTTGTCTCTCTATCTAAGGAAACGCTGATTAAATCATCATTTTCTTAGAGCCTCCGGCGGATGCGCACGGATTTGCAGCAGTTTATGCTGCTCCGCAGCTTGCTGCGTTGCAAGATTGACACCCCGTCAGCTTGCTGCGAAGTCTTTGAATATCATCCTGTTTTCTTTTCTGACTGTGCCTTCTCCTTACTCCGATTCCGGCTCTCCCGTTTCCGGAGTCTGTCATCCTCTGCGCTATTTATGCTGCCAAGAAGAACTTAATCAGGAAAATTGCCGACAATACAAAGGTCAATACCGATACGTCTTTTGCTTTTCCCGTAAAGACCTTGAGAACCGTGTACACGATCAGGCCGATTCCGATGGCATGTCCGATGGAGCCGGATACAGGCATTGCAATCAGCATCAAAGCCACCGGAGCAGCCTGACTGATATCGTTAAAGTTCACATTCTTTAAACCTGTCACCATCAGCACACCTACATAAATCAATGCGGAAGAGGTTGCCGCCGCAGGAATGATGGCTGCAATGGGCGCTAAGAATATACAAGCCAAGAACAAAATACCCGTTGTCAGCGCCGTAAGGCCGGTACGTCCGCCTGCTTCCACACCGGAGGCAGATTCCACAAAGGTAGTTACGGTGGAAGTACCCGTCAGGGATCCCGCCACGGTACCTACGGCATCCGCCAGCAAAGCCTCCTTCATCTGGGGCATCTTACCGTTCTTGTCCAGCATACCCGCACGACTTGCTGTGCCCACCAGAGTTCCGATGGTGTCAAACATATCAATGATACAGAAGGTGACAATCAGCGTAATCACGGTAAACCAGCCGATTTTCATCAGGCCGCCGAAATTCAGCTTAAACAATGTAGTCTCCGCCATATCTTTAAAGGGAGGAATAAAAGACGCCGTGGACAGACTGGCAAAAGGGTTGATCCCAAGAAAAAGAGCCTCTCCCGCCCAATAAATTATGCTGGCGGCCAGCATGCCCAGAATTACGGCTCCTTTTACACCCTTCTGCGCCAAAACGATAATGACAAAGAGGCCGATGAACATGGTGACAACGGTAAGCACCATAGCGCTGTAGCCGGATCCCATATCCGCTTTAGCAATGCCGGGAGTCAGCGACCCGAAGAAATTACTCATCACATAAAAAGGTCCTCCCGTCTCGGAATATACGCCGGCATTGGAGCCCAGACCGATATTCATCAGCATCAAGCCGATTGCCGGAGCGATGCCCAGACGGACTCCTAAGGGGATGGCATCCACGATCTTTTCCCGGATATTCAGCACGGAAAGCAATATGAATATCAGTCCCTCAATCAAAATAATACACAGTGCCGCCTGAAAAGACGCCAGATAAGTCATGCTTGTAAGCTGCACAATATTACCCACTACTATGGCAAAGAAGCTGTTCAGCCCCATGCCGGGAGCCATTGCAAAAGGCTTATTTGCCACAAAAGCCATAACCAGCATGCCTATGGTGGAAGCGATACAGGTAGCCAAAAATACGCCGTTCCACAGAGAGGTTCCGGTTTCAAAATTAGTCAGCAGATTGGGGTTCAGTGCGATAATATAAGCCATTGTCATAAAGGTGGTTAATCCGGCAACGATCTCCGTTCTCACACTGGTGTTGTTTTCTTTCAGTTTAAATACTTTCTCTAACATGTTTTCTCCTATTCCAGTTCCGTCCCTGCTCTACAGTGCCCCATTACAGGGAAGATATTTTCATCTGCATAGAATGCATCTGAAAATACTTCCGGGCACTTCCGTTCCGGGACTGATTTCCAGTTCCGTCCCTGCTCTACAGTGCCCCATTACAGGGAAGATGGCACATTGCACTTTTTGTTCCGGGACTGTTTTCCAGTTCCGTCCCTGCTCTACAGTGCCCCATTACAGGGAAGATGGCACATTGCACTTTTTGTTCCGGGACTGTTTTTTAAGAATTGATAAGGTGCTTTACGATCTCATCACATTTGTCATATATACGGTCTATGCTTTCTCCCACATTAAACTCTCCGTTGCGGTAGAGAATCTTCCCGTTAATCATTGTCATGCACACGTTGGACTTACTGCCGCTGTATACCAGATTCTTGGGAATATTGTGCATGGGCTGCATATTGGGCTGATGCAGGTCAATCATAATGATGTCGGCATATTTGCCTTTTGCCAGCACATCCGCCTTGGAAAGCCTCATTGCCCTTGCGCCTTGAACGGTGGCCATCCGCAGGACTTTCATAGCATCCGGGCTTGACGCGTCTCCCTCTCTCACTCTGCTTAGACCGGCAACCAGAAACATCTCCCGAAACATATCCAGACAATTGTTGCTGGCAGGGCCGTCCGTACCGATTGCCACGGGAATCTTCCTGTGGTCAAATTTCGCTATAGGCGCTATGCCGCTGGCAAGCTTCAGGTTCGATGCCGGATTGGTGATGACATACATCCTGCGCCTGCGGAGCACCTCCATATCACTGTCGGTTACATGGACACAATGATATCCTCCGCCTCCGAACTCAAAGATACCCATGGTATCCAAAAACATAACCGGCGTCATGCCGTATCTTTCCTTACACTCTTCCACCTCCTTTGCCGTCTCGGAAAGATGCGTATAAACAGGGGCACGATATTCATGTGCCAACTGAGAGATATTATAAATTAATTCCTTGGAACAAGTGTACTCCGCATGGAATCCCAGCTGATAGCTGATCAGCGAGTTTCTCTTATTCCATTTTAAGTATTCGGCCTCCAGCTGTTCTATGGAAGAGCTGAAATTATTCAGCCCGCTGGTCAGTACACATCTCATACCCATATCGAGACATGCCTCCGCAATGGTATCGGGAGTTAGGTACATTTCAAAAATAGAGGTAATGCCGGAAGTCAAATATTCCAAAACGGCAAGCCGTGTAAGATGATAAATATCCTCGCCGGAAAGCTTTGCCTCCAGAGGAAACACCTTTTCATTCAGCCATTTGTCCAAAGGCACATCGTCCGCGTAGGACCGCAGAAATGTCATGGCAGAATGAGTGTGGGCATTTTTAAATCCCGGCATCAGCAGATTATCCTTACAGTCAATCTCTATATCCCAGACGATTCTGGGCAGCTCTCTTGCCCACTCCCCCTGTAATTCCTCCTGAGTGGCAATATACGCTATTTTCTCATTTTTAACCCAGATCTCTCCAGAAAATACCGGCTTATTTTTTTCCATTGTCAGTATCCGGGCATTATATAATCTTATATTCATTGAATCGATTCTCCTCCGAATCCACAGGGGAGCAGCTCCTTAAACAGAAACTCCCTGTAATCTGCATCGCTCTTCGCGACAATCAGCACCATATCCTCCGCCGCGAATTCCTGAATTACCTGTCTGCATATCCCGCAAGGGTATGCGTAATCGGCGGGATCTCCGCCCTCCATGCCGCCTGCCACAGCCATAGCCTGTATTTTGTGTTTTCCGTCACTGACTGCCTTAAAAACCGCCGTCCGCTCCGCGCAATTTGTAGCGCCGTAGGAAGCGTTTTCAATATTACCTCCCTGATAAAAGCTGCCGTCCTCGGCAAGCAGCGCGGCCCCTACCAGAAAATGGGAGTATGGCGCATAGGCCGTTCTCCTTGCCTCCAATGCTTTCCGGATCAGCTCCTGCTTCTCCCGGTCATTCAATGTGCTTTTCATTCCGCTGCCATCCTTTTTACCGTTTCCGTCACCAGTTTCTTAAAATTCGGTGCCGCCATATCGGCTGCCTCCTGTACTTCCTCATGAGTCAGCGGATTGGCTGTCATTCCTGCGGCCAGATTGCTGATGCAGGAGATACCGCAGATCCGCATTCCCATATGATTGGCGGCAATGGCCTCCACCACGGTACTCATTCCTACCGCATCCACTCCCATCCCCCGGAGCATCCGGATTTCTGCCGGAGACTCAAAAGAAGGACCTGTAAGCTGGGCGTAAACCCCCTCCTGTAAGAAAATGCCGTTATCCTTTGCCGCTTGTACCATTAATTTCTGCAGTTCCCTGTCATATACCGTGCTCATATCGGGAAAACGCACTCCCAGTTCGTCAATGTTTTCTCCGATCAAAGGATTCGGTGCAAAGACGGCAATCTGATCCTTAATCATCATCAAATCACCGGCATGAAAAGAGGTATTCACCCCTCCCGCGGCATTGGTTAAAAACAGGATCTCCGCACCCATCATCTTCATCAGACGCACCGGAAGCACCACATCACTGATGGGATATCCCTCATAATAATGGACTCTGCCCTTCATGCACACAACGGGAACCTTGTCAACATAGCCGAAAATAAATCTGCCCGCATGTCCGGGAACCGTTGATACGGGAAATCCTTCTATCTCGCTGTAAGGGATTTCCGAAATCACCTTGATATGCTCCGCATAATCCCCCAGCCCGGATCCCAGCACAATGGCAACTTTAGGCTGAAAATCCGTCTTTTTCCTGACACATTCATAGCAAGCCAGCAGCTTTTCATAAACTTGATTCAACTTCTTACCCTCCGTTCTTTTTTTATACCGGCAGTACATCAGTAATCACTTAATTTGACCACCACAATATCGTCCCAGATTTCCACACAATTTTCCTCGGGCCACATTGCCATATAAGTGCTATACTCCAAAGCCTCCTCCATTCTGTCCGCGGGAACCTGATCATAATCCGCTCCCAAAGTGTGCAAAAATCCCAGAATCCGCCTCGTGCTCCAATAATCCAAAGGTTCCACTTCCGTGTCATAATCGAAAAAAGACCTGCCGATGATTTCCCCTTCCACACAGGCATTGTTGGGCTCGAACTCTATGCTCCCCACAAATACCACCGGAAGATTCCAACGGTTTACCAGTTTCAAACGCTTAATCAGAGTCTCTGCCAGCGCCACATCCTGTTCATAACGGCACCGGTCCGTGTAATACAGCGCTTCCGTTGTCTTAGCCTGTGCCAGCCCCCCTGCCGCGGAAATCAGAACCACCACGGCTGCGGCACACAGCTGCGCCCTCCCCTGAGGAAGCCCCGCCTGCTGCAGCAAAGCGATATTCAGGTAAGCCAGAAAGCCTGTCATCACAGGCAGTATCAGCTGTGACCGGATTACCGGCGCCCCGCCCATAATAAGAGTCATGAGAAAAGGCATAAGCATTACGGCACCGTACAGAAATAAAAGCAGCAGAATCCGGAGTTTCCCTCTCCCACGATGATGCCAAATCAACCGTAAAAGCAGTAAAAAAGAAGTGACGCACAGCAGCCCATACCCCCAATGGTAAAAAATGGAGCCTGCCCCCGTCAGCACTTGGCGCATATGATGCAGAATATTTCTAATATTGTCCGTAAAATCTATCCGCCCCCACAAAATTTGATCCTGCAAATAGTCGGAATTACTGAAAAACAGCTTTGTAATCGTAAAATTAATTACAAAAGCCGCCAGAAATAAAAGAAGATATCCTCCAATGCTTTTCCAAAAGCATTTTACGGAAAACTCCCCTTCCGAAGCAAATTCTCTGATAGTCCGCAGCAGCAGCATTGTAACCACGCCGAAAATATAAAGAGCCACAAAAATCTGGTATCCGGAAAAGGTCACAAGCAGCAGCGCCACCGCCGCCGGAAACAGCAGAAAACGCCCTTTCATCCGCTTTTCCACCCAGAGCCGTGACAGAGCCAGCGCCCCGGCAGTCAGCAGAAAGCAGATACAGATTTCCATGCTTTGGAGAGAAAAATAGAACTGCTCGGCAAGGACAGGGTGGGATATCCACATCAGGCCTCCTAAAATCCATGCAATCAGCCCAAACTTCCTGTCTCTGCCGCCCTTCACATAATCCCACAGCAGAAAAAACGCCGATACTGCCAAAGCAAACATTACCAGCGTCATCATACCGGAAAAATAAGGGTTAAAATGGCTGTTGCCAAAAAAGTATTTCAAAAAAACAAGCCCTTGGCGTCCCGTCCCCAGCCATCCTCCATAGAGATTCTGTTCCGAATGAATTAAATCCTCCGTGTCAATTCCGATTACAACGGAATTAATTTTTGCACTGTGAAGCAAAAATACAAATAACCCCATAAAGAAAATGTGGCTGCGGTATTGTTTTATATCATTTTTCAAGCGATAGCTCTCCTCTTACCATTTCCATAAGTAACCAACTTCATTAGTTACTGTTCACTCCGTTCACAGCAACCTATGCACAGAAATCGCAAAACAGCGATTTCGCGCATGTCTGTCTCGGGTTTATCACGCAGAAACAGCGTGAAAACACCTCGCGGCGACAGCAAGTGAATAGTTACCTTCATTATACAAAAAAAAATATTAAAAAGCAAATTATTTGTTTTATGGGAAATAATATGGTATCATATCTTGTATATTGCTCTGGCTACAGGGTGAAACGCGGGAGTTTGACAGTTGAATATAAGAAAAAGTGCTTGAAAGCCTTGAAAAAAGGCTTCTTTTTTGTCAAATATTTTGTGTTTATGTATGTTATTTTATGCCATTGTGTGTTATAATAAGGCATAGGAGGAATTCACATGA
>CAJUTJ010000024.1 GCA_910589655.1 uncultured Acetatifactor sp.
AATCGCTGTGTCAGTGGTGCTGTGGGAAATGTATGTGGAGATCAAAGTGGCCGACACCGGCAAGGGCATTTCCGAAAGCAATCAGGCCGCCATCTTCCGGCGCTTCTATCGTGAGGAAGAAGTACACGAACAGCAGGGCGTTGGCATTGGCCTGTATCTGGCGCGCGAGATCATTACGCGGCAGGGCGGCTATATCAGAGTGGTTTCGGAGCCGGGCAGGGGTTCGGAATTTTCCATTATGCTGCCAACAAAATAGAACGCGGCGGACGGCCAGTTCCGGCTGCCCGCCGTAAATTTTTTTGAAATGTCTGAGCGTTGTAACATTTCACCCCGATTTTCAATGAAATTTTTCCACCTGTACGGATAGATTTTGTTCCCTTATATTGTACTGAAATGGGAGTTCCACTTAAACGATGTGAAATCTCTACAATTAAGAGATTTAATTTCCACAGGCGAGGGATAAAAGTTCATATTTGCATAATTGATACAGTTCGCTTATACGGCTATACTATATAGAGTGAATATAAGGAGGTCTATCATGCTTGACTACATGACAGCACAGGAAGCCGCAGGAAAATGGAACGTATCGCTTAGATGGGTACAACGGTTATGCAAGGAAAAACGAATCAAGGGTGTTTTGAATATCAATCGGATATGGCTAATTCCCCAAAATGCAAAAAAGCCGATTGACCGCAGAACACACGATGGAAAGGAAAATAAAAATGGATAAAATAATTATTATAGATGACGACAAAGAATTGAGACTTCTTATGAAGAAATGTATGGAGCAGGAAACATATACGGCGGCTGTTGCAGGAGGAGGTGCCGAAGGTTTACGGCTGATAGAAGAAAACAAAGATACATGCTCTCTTGTCATCCTCGACATTATGATGCCAGATTTAGACGGCTTCCAAGTTCTGCAAAAAATCCGTCAGACAAGCAACGTACCTGTTCTCATGCTGACGGCAAAGAGTGATGAAGAAGACAAAGTTTCGGGCTTACGGATGGGCGCAGATGATTATCTGACTAAGCCTTTCAGCATCAATGAGCTGATGGCTCGTGTCCACTCACTTATCAGACGATATACGCAGTTTAATTCTGTTTCGGACGATGATAGAGACATTCTAAATTTTAAGGGAATACTGATTGACAAGATAAATCGTATCGTCATGGTAAACAACCAACAGATAGAATTAACTGGAAAGGAATTTGATTTACTTTCCTTTCTTGCATCCAATAAAGGAAAAATTTTCACCAAAAAACAGATTTATACGCAGGTATGGGATGAAGAATACGCTTTTGATGACAGCAATATTATGTCCTTTATCAGTAAACTGCGTAAAAAAATAGAGCCAGACCCGGAACATCCTTTTTACATTCTGACAATCCGGGGCATCGGCTATCGTTTTAGCGGGGAGGCATAAGATGAATTGTAATTTATTTCTGTTTGCATTGCTCTGCCTATCCATGATATGCGCTCTTTTTTTCGCAGTGAAATTGTGGCAGACAAAACAAAGCCTGTCCGTTATAAAAGAAGCTCTGGAAGATATAAAGGCGGGTAATCTGAACCGCCGTGTACTGGCAAAAGAAAATGATAGGACAAAACAGATTTGCCATGACATCAATATGATTACGCTAAATAATCAGACACAGTTTATCCGTCAGCAACAGTCGGAAGCGTCATATAAACGTCTTATGACAAGTCTTTCCCATGATGCAAAAACACCGTTAGCTTCTCTTGTCGGCTATCTGGAAGCAGTTACAGGCGGACTTGTCACTGGAGAGGAAAAGGAGGCTTATATTCTTATTGCTTCAGAGAAAGCACATCAATTAAAAGGATTTATAGAGTCGTTATTTGAATGGGTAAAGTTGGATGCAGGGGAACAAACATACCATTTTGAGCAACTGGACTTGAATGAACTGACCCGTAGCATTATAGCAGATTGGATACCTACATGGGAAAACAGCCATTTTAAATATGAGATTGAGATTCCGGAAACGGAATATTGGATGGATATCGATATCCATGCTTATACCCGTATCCTTAACAATCTCTTTCAAAATATCCTAAAACACAGCGATGGAAACAGACTGACCCTGCGAATTACAGAGGAAGAATCGCTGGCTCAGATTGAGGTTTCGGACAACGGCATTGGAATTTTGCCGTCCAGTCTTCCACATATTTTTGAACGGATGTATCAGTGCGATGATTCCCGTCTGGCAGACGGGAACGGATTAGGATTAGCCATTGTAAAGGAACTGGTAAGCGCGCACAAAGGGAAAATAAAGGCGGAAAGCGCCCCTAGTGCAGGCGTAACATTTACAATTACGTTTCGGAAAGCCCTGTGACCACACAGGGCTTTCTTTGCAAAACATGAAAAAAACAAGGTTTCGGCAAGGTTTTGGCAAGGTTTATGACGTATAATGGATTTTACACAAAAGTATCAATGTTTTCTACCGCAATTATGTGAGAAAGGAAAAAACTATGAATGATTTGGTGATTAGAACAGAGAATTTAACAAAGGTCTACGGAGAACAGGAAGCTGTCAAGTCCGTAAACGTGCATGTGAAAAAAGGGCGTATCTATGGGCTGCTCGGACGTAACGGCGCAGGAAAGACAACGATTATGAAGATGGTTTTAGGACTGACTTCCATTACATCAGGAGAAGTGCAGCTGTTTGGAAAAAATATCAGAGGACAGGAAAAACGGATATACCCTCGTATTGGCGCAATCATCGAAACGCCTGGGTTTTATCCGAATCTGACTGGAACAGAAAATTTGGAGATTTTTGCAAAGCTACGTGGGACATCCCGCCCGGATGCCGTAAAAAATGCGTTGGAAGTAGTTGGTCTTCCCTACAAAGATAAAAAGCTGTTCAGCAAGTATTCCCTTGGCATGAAGCAACGGCTTGGAATCGCAAATGCTATCATGCATGACCCCGAACTTTTGATTCTTGATGAACCGATTAATGGTCTTGACCCGATTGGCATAGCGG
>CAJUTJ010000025.1 GCA_910589655.1 uncultured Acetatifactor sp.
ATACATTGGCGCAGAATGATTATTTCATATGCAAGGCGGAGGAATGAGGCGTAGCGGTGGCTACGTCGATTGACGACAACGAAGCAGATGAAAAATCAGACAAGCCAAGGTGTCAGTTAATTAATATTCGTTGTACTAGACGGTGCAAATTTTGTTGTGCTGAAGTGAACGGAGTAAACAGTACCTCAATCCTTTTAAAAATATAAATCATTCTGCTTGACTTTGACACAGTGTCATACTTTATCATTAAAGCCGTGAACAACCACTTGCAATTCATGGCCGACAGCATTGTCTGTATTGCTATTGTAAGCCGCTGTTTGCCTCAGCGGATTGGCACTGACGCGCCGTAGGAAATATGTCTTGCAGGATGAAAAATCATTTTGCGTAATGAATTCCAGCGCAAGCGGTTGGCGCGCTCCAGAGAAAACATTTTGAACACGCTCTGGAAAGGAGAGTGTACCATGGAAAATTTTACTATCAGCCAAGTCTCGAAAATGTACGATGTTACCCCCCGTATGCTGCGGCATTATGAGAAGCTTGGCCTTATCAAGGCATCCTATCGGGAGGACTACGCTTACCGTATGTACGATCCGGAAACATTGCGCTGTCTGCAGCAGATTATTATTTTAAGAAAGCTGCGCATTCCTTTAAAACAGATTGCGATTATACTGGGGGATGAATCCCAGAAGGAATCCTTGCTTCTTCTGCAGGAAAATTTGGCGCAGCTTGACGAAGAAATTGCTTCCCTTAGCCTGATTCGCAGTATTTTAAAGCAGTTTATCAGCCGCCTTGACGAAAGCGTCAGACGCAAGACACGCTTTGAGCTGCTGGAAGATTCCACACTCACCGAGATTGCCAGTGTGCTCTGTTTTCCGAAAACCAGTCTAAAGGAGAATGTAAGTATGAATGATTTAAGCAAAGCCGAAGAAGCCCTGAACAAATCTCTGAATGTAAGAATCCTGCTCCTGCCGCCATGCACCGTGGCATCCTATCAGTATATCGGCGAAAAACCGGAGGAGAAGGTGGGGGATACGGTAAGCAAATTTGTGCAGGAGAGCAGGCTGTATGAAATAAAGCCGGATGCCAGACTATTCGGCTTCAACCATCCGAATCCCGGTATTCTGGAGGGAAATATCTACGGATACGAGGATTGGGTTACGATTCCGGACGATATGGAACTTCCGGAACCGATGGTGAAGAAGAAATTTGAGGGCGGATTGTACGCCGTTTTGACTATTCGGTTTCCGGAATTCCAATTTTGGGAAAGCCTTAGCAGGTGGGTGGACGAAAATCCTGACTACGAGGCCAATTACAGCGAGCTTGGTTTGGAGATTATGGGCGGCTGTCTGGAAGAACATTTGAACTGGGTTCATTCCGCTCATATGGGCTGGCCGGAGAACGGATTTGACGGACAGATCGATTTGATGCTTCCCATTAAACGCAGGCAGAAATAATATAATTCGCATTGCATGGAGTTTTTGGCCCGATGGAAGCGGCCGGCCGGTATCCGGGCAGGGCTCACCGGGCACAGGGATGCCGGTATTTTCCTCCCAAATACTGTATCGCAATCCAGTTTTCCGGATTGGCGTCAAAAAGGTATAAAACAATCACAAAAAAGTATTCGAGAGGTTTCATCAAGAAATAAACCAAATCCGCCGTCCAGCGATTACGGATATGTCTGGCGATGGGATATCCGTAGGTGTCATAGAAGCGGCGCAGCCTCCTGTGCACGGCCGGGAGCCGCTCTGCCAGAAGATCTTCAAACGCATTAGCCACCAAGAGCTGCCGGTTCACCACGATCCGGTGCCCATGGCGTTCTCCCATCCGAAGGGGTTTTACGACTTTAGGGTGTCCTCCGGCGGCCACAGTGCATAGATAATGTTCATCCCGGAGTACATTGGGCGGCGCTTTCTGCAAGGATAAGGTCCAATCGCTGGTCTGGGTAAACGCTTGTATCAGGCTGTCCGGCTTCTGGCCGAACAGGATCAGGATTGCCGTAAGGATACCCAGAAGCGGCCACATAAGCAGAAAAGCCATCCATGGCCATCGGCGCGCCCGTTCATGCTGTACACAAATCTGCCGTACCGTCTTACCGAAGATCAAGCTTAAGTTGAAGGGATAGACTGCCAACATTATTTCGGATTTGGACAGTTGGATGCAAAACAGAATGCATAAAACCATTCCCCAATACATGGCAGCTATGGCCAAAACGGATAGGAGCGGGGGCTGCTTCCGGAGCGGGACATAACGTAGGATTATGTATCCCAGTAATGCCGCCGCACCAAATGTAATCACGGTGGGAATTGTCCATGTAGCAATGGGGGTATGCAGTTCCCTGTTGATTAAAGTGACAGGCCAGTCAACCAGACGGATGTCTGCTATGACAAGATAGCAAAGGCAGCAGAATGCCCCCCAGATAATCGTTATTACGTCCGTGCACCGGGCCGTTTTAAGACATTCTTTCGAATAGCGGAGACGGCAGAGCTGCCAGAGATTTTGTAAAGTAATAATGGCCCCCTGTAAATTCTTGACGTCGGATACGTTATTTCCATACTGCCTCACCCAAATGTCTGCCGAGCGCTTCCGGATGTGCTTCATCAATAGCTCCAATCCATTCCTTCTTGAAATATTGTGCAAGGCATCCGCTTACTATATCATAACCGGCAAGGGGTATCCTCTTTTTTGAAGAAAACAATAATTTCACCATCTCTTACTCTGTAATAATGTATAGCTGGCATGAATTCTGTGTCAGCAGAATCATTATACCACAATTCCAAGAGCGTAAAAATAGTCAGATTTTCAGCCGGTTTTCACTCGGATTTCCTGCCGGAATGGCCGCCGTGATGCAAAAATGATGTGTGGATGTGTTATATAAGTATTTTAAATAATACAATTAAGAGAGAACAAGGTCAATGGATAGAAATAGTAAAAGTAACTGCAAAGCGGGGCAAGTATGGAGTTCTCTATGGAAAATGCAAGGGAGGATGCCGGAATCAGGGAAGGCATGGGAGAAAAAGGCGGCAGTAATTCCGGTGGTCTGTATCAGTGTATTGCTGACGGCCTGCGGCCTGTCCGGACAGTCCGGCCCTATAGGTGATTCCAACAGGGATCCGTCCATGTCCACAGAGGTGTCTTCGGGAGTATCGGCGGGAGTATTTTCAGAAACACCATCGGAAGCGTCATCAGGTGCATTGTCATCTGAGCGTCAGGAAGCAAATGTGCAATGGGGTATTTCGGAATATGCTGAACTGCCCCAGCCCTATGCCAAATATCTGGAAGTGCTGGAACAGATTATGGCAGAGGGAAGGGATCCCAACGGACGGGAATATTACAGTGACGAAAACTACCGGAATTTTGAAAATAATTGCTTTGCCGTTTTGGATGTGGACGGGGATGGCAGGCAGGAACTGGTTTTTAATTTTAATGAGAGCACTACGGGAAGTATGCGTGAAGTGGTCTATGAATATGATCAGGAGACGGACACGCTGTGGGAAGAACTGGCAGATTGGGTAAATACGGAATATTATCCGGGCGGGCTGGTAAAAGTACAATGGTCCCATAATCACGGAAGGGATCCAAGTGAAAGAGGGGGATGGCCCTATGATTTATACCGATATGACCCGGAAGAGAACCGTTACCAATTATTATATGTGGTGGATGCATGGGACGGGCAAATCTATGAGAAGGATTTTCCTTATGATCTGGATGCGGATGGTGACAAACTGGTGTATCGTATTACCGTAAAAAATGAGGGAGCCGACGGCAGTGTGTCTGACGGTTCCGAGACGGAAATGATTTATGACCGGGCGGAATATGAGGCGTGGAAAGAGGAAATGATGATGACCGAATGGGGCAGGATACATGTAACCTACCATCCTATGACGGAAGAATCCTTGAGCGGGCTGCGTTCGGCTTACATTCAGGCAGCGGCATATGCGGCACAAGCGGATATCTGGCTCATGGGCGGGGAAGCGGGTTCTGTTTCCGGCAGTTATCTGCTGTACGATATGGACGGTGACGGCAATTCGGAATTGCTGGTAAGCGTTATGCAAGGGACGGGTCGGTACTCCGATAATTATTTCTACGGTTTGACAGATCAGGGTAAAGTGACAGAACTTCCTCTGGTACGGTTGTGTAACGGAAAAGAAAGAGAATGGAACGCGGATTTTGACATTGGCGGGCAGGCCGATATTCAGGCATATCGGGACAGGAACGGTATTGTATATTTTGAGGGAAATGATTATACAAGGGAAGGAATATACGGATTTTATGACGAAACGGGATTTTATTATCTGAAAGACGGTGTGGTGTATCAGGATTCCATTCGGCGGCGCACGCAGTTTTTCCAGAAAGGCAACGGGCAGCAGGACGAAAATCATTATTATAAATTGGCGGAAAGTGCGGACGGAAAAGAGTTGTCGCAGGAAGAAATTACGGAAGAGCAGTTTGAGGCAATACGCTGGGAGTACATTAAGGATATGACAGAGGTCAGAGTGTACCAGAATTGGGTCTATTTTCTGCAGGAGGAAATGACGGAAGGGAAACTGACGGAAGCTGCGATATGCGAAGGGCTGTTTCAATCCTTTTTGGGGAGCGAATAACCGCTCCCTATTAAGGCTTGCATAAAACGATTCTCAGTCCGGCCAGACCGTATACGGCAGCAGTCAGAGCCTTATGCCCGCCAATATGATACCGCTGCCGCCAGACATAGTAAAGCAGTACATAAAAGACGGTCATTGTAACAGAGGTGATCCATTTCCCCATCCCCAGAGCTGTGGTGTAGTTATCCAATCCCGTGGTGCAGAGGGCTGTGGCGCGGGGGATTAAATGAAAAGCATCACCGGCTCCCAGAACCACGGCCATACAGCCAAACAGGCGGAATTGCGTGTTATTCTTACTTTCCCGTATCATCAAAGTGCCGATGGTTATGACTGAGACCAGATAGGCTGTATCAAAGAGGGTTTCCACGATTGCCTGCATAATTTATTCTCCTTTTAAATAAAATTTATCTCGCACTATTTGGAAAAACCGCCTTGCCATAGTTGCGCCCGAACAGAATTCCTGCCAGAAGCAGAGACGCTCCCAGACCGGAATAGAACACGGCAATAAAGCGTTCCGGTGCAAGTTTCAATGTCCGAAGTCCAATGCCTATACTTCCAGACATGCCGATGCAGCCGGCACAAACAAGTTATGAGTCGGTGCAAGTCTGTAAGAAGCTCTGTTCCGCAGAGTGTGAAATCACTTAGCGAGGTTCTTGCGAGCTTAGAGCGTGTTTGAAAATTCATTCCTGACATCTGTATGCCCCACTTTGCGTTATATTTGCGCCAAATTCAGGTTACATAGCCCGCTATGCGCCCTTCATTTGGCGGGGCAGCGGCATCTCTCCTTGTTGTCAAAAATAATTTCCCGGGAAGCCGGAACCGCGGAGACGATGTGAAGAGGGTTTATCAGACAGCCTCGCCTGCAAAGGATGAAATCATTCCCCAGTTGTTTTTCGATTTCTTTTAAGGCTACGGCTATGGTGAACACCTCTGACCGCATATGTACCAGAAGCTTATGCTGGTTCTTCTGGGATTCCACAAAGTATATGTCATCTTTTATAATAAAATGGTAAGAGCTGCCTGTATAAAGCCGGATACGATTTTAATTCAATGTCCAGAAAATAAATTCCCCCCAGAGTTTTGCTTTGTGACAGGTGAGTCAGAAGGTCGTCCGGCAGGACGGATTTGCATACGATGGCTAACGCCCAGTCGCTGCTGACCATATAGTCTGAAAGGGCCTGTTCCAATAATTCACTCCATGACGGTTCGTTGTCACGTAAGTATATTTCGGTCATGTTTGTTTCCCTTTACATCCTTTTTGGCTCATCGTATATCAGATGAAGAATCAATTTTACTGTGTGGAGCCGGTATTTTTGTTTTTTTATGTCCTTGCTATATCGGCCGTATTTTTCTTTCTGTATCTCTAAAGATTGACAGAAGACGGTAGTCTCGTATTTTGTATATAAGTTGGCATAGGGAATGGAATCCGACAGTTTTGTTATGGTGGAAAGTCCGATACCCTCATGCCCCTTTTTCGCGCTGTATCCCCGCTCCAGCAGGCGGCTTAGAGGGACGGAGAGAGGCAAGGTACTGTTAGAAATTTGCTGCGGCAAGAATATTCATTCGGAATTCTCCTTACGATACGTTTATGTTATTTCATGCAAAAAATTGACATAGATTTTAAAATGTGATATTATTATGTTGCATATATTATAACACAAAAAAGGCGTTTTTCAATATCGTATAATTAAGCGGCTGATACTATGGTGTTTTATTCATTTTGGGTAAATGGTAGAGATAGAATTTTCAGGCGTTGTTCTTCGGAATTGCAGGCTGAAAATATACTTTGTCTAGGTAGATAAGCGGTTAGTACACACAAGAATCAAATTGTATTCCATCTATAGGGCAATAAGATATGCGTCCTGTAATTCAAAGGTAAATTCCATAGAGGATGTGGGATACTTTCGGTGTAAGAAAATAGGAGGTGTTGCAGAGATTACGGTTTTGGCGATTGGAATGCTGATATGCCCTGACACGGAAGCATAGTGGCTGGTTATTTTACTGCTATTTATAAATGCGGTTATATTAATGGTTTAGGCATCGCGAAGACTCTTACGGCTTTTTTAATATAAAGAATAGCACCGTGGGAGAATAGGTATAAAGGCAGACGATAAAGTTGTACTATATATAATTAATAACTTATCGCAATATGATAAAGACGGGAGGGGAGTCCATTGCAGTTTTGAGTTATAGTTAGTATCCGCAAATATATTTTTAAAGGCGAAATTTTATACAAATAAGAATTGCTATTTAGCATCAAATGTATTTCGAAAGAAGAGATTTCGCACAAACAGGTTTTTACATTGTTATAGATGTTAGAACCCGCTGAATTAATTATGTTTATTTAAGGAGGAATTTACAAATGAAAAAAGGTAAAATGATTTTGGCAGTGATGGCAGGTTTATGTGTATTAACATTTTCGGCTGTTCCTGTAAATGCCGGCGGTTATACCTGCGACACTTGTGGGGTAGGACTCATGAACGATTATGTGGAAGAAAAAGATGTGCATACTATAGGGGAAAAAGATTGTACACATCATAAGTATGGTTCGGACAAAGTAGAGGCAGGTATGCGCAGGAGATATAGCGAGTGCAGCTATTGTCATTATGTTATTTATAATGGTGGTTGGGAAGGATTTACCCGGGATCAGTGTTACGGTTTTGATTGATCAGCGGAACAGAATATTTTCAATCAGATGAATTCGATTTTTTGCCTATGCCGATACTTGAATGAACGAAAATGAGTAGCCAGGATATGAAATGCCAGCCATAGATCGCGAATATTGAAATACTCTGCTCTATGGCTGGTTTTCTGATATAGCGAAAGATTTTTGAGAAGGCTGTTCTTAAAATTGTCTTTACAGTAAAATTTCTTTTCACTTAATAAGGTATAAAGAGTCCGGGAGGTATTGCTATGAAAAGAATTCTGCAGATTGTGGCTGCTGTTCTGGCGGCGGTAGTGCTCACTGCCTGCGGGGGCAGGGGGGGGAGCAATGAAGGCACAAACGGCGAAAATGTAACAGGTATAGGGGGAACCACCGAAAACGACACTGTCATGGCTGCGGCTTTTTCGGAGCAGAACCTTGATCTTAGCAGTGCGCTGGGCATGCAATATGTAGAAGGCAGACTGTATTACAGTACGATGCAAAAGAACCCTGATACCGAGAAGACGATACATACGATTTATTGTATGGAAGAATCGGGAAAACCTCAAAAAATGCTTTCACTTGACGAAGGGCAGACCTTGTACGGCCATACGGCTGACGGAGATGGTAATCTGTATCTGTTTATCGTGGACGGCGGCACCTGCTTTCAGCAGAAGCTGGATCCGGAACAGGGAGAAGTCTATCGAACGGAAGAGGGAGGACAGACTTGGGCGGAGGAGCTGGCGGATGATGTCATAATCTCATACAAAGGTGAAGTGTGTATGTTGACAGGCAAGGGTACGCTCCTCATTTGGGATCAAGACGGAAGGTTGACGCAATCCATGAAAGCGGAGTGGTATCAGGAAAATATGTCTTCCGTTGATTTTGGTCTGGTGAATGCGGGGGAAGAGGGAGTCTTTGTGTATCATTTTACGGGAGGAAGACTTTCCGTGCAGAAGGTGGATACGGAAAACGGCCGTTTGGCGCCGGATATTTTGATTTCTATGCCGGATGTCGAAGAGGCATCTTCTAATCAAAATTGGTGTGAACTTTTCAGCGGTTATGAAAAAGGTATCTATCTGGCGGGGGAAAAGTCGTTGTGGTGTTGGGATGCCTCCTCCGAAGAATCGGAAGAATTGTTTGGATGGGGTGATGCATACGTAAATATACCGAGGGATTTCCTGTGTCTGGCGGCAGGCTGCCGCGATGGGAGCATCTTGCTTTTGACGTATGATATGTTTTTAGGGGTAAGTGAACAGGTGAAAGTGGCTGCCAGAGATATGTCGGAACTTACGGAGCGTCAGGAAATTACCATAGGGAGTCTTAGGGGATATGAGTACCCCGAGGATACCGTTATATCATTTAACAGGGAACAGAACCGTTACACTTTGACAAAGCAGGAATATCAGTCAAAAGAGGAGCTGCAGATGGCGCTTCTGCAAGGGGAAGCGGCGGATATACTTTGTCTGGACGGACTGACCGTAGAGGAGCTGGCGGCTTTGGGCGTTCTGGAGGATATGACAGATTATTTGGCTTCCAGTGAGCAGATTCATGAGGAGGATTTACTTCCGGCGGTGCGGGAGAGTTGTACCGTAAACGGATCCATTCGTTGTTTGTATGATAGTTTTTTGCTTCAGGTCATGGTGATGGAGAAAGGTCATAGCGTAAACGGAGGAATAACCACGGAAGATTTTTTGGGATTGACGGATTCGCAACAGGATACGTATCTGCTGAATTTTTCCGAGATGATGTCTTTTGACACGGTGCTTGGCAGGATTCTCTTAAGTGATATGGATTCCTTTGTGGATTGGGAGAGCCGGACATGCAGTTTTGACAGCGAAGCCTTTATCCGGCTGCTGGAAGGGACAGCGGCTTTAAAGGTGCCTGCGTCAGGCAGTCTGGGGGAAGAACGGCAGGAATACCTCACGAACGAGCTGAATTTACCGGATAGGATGCAGAATGGGGAGTTCATGGTGTACTGTGGTTTTCTGTATAATATGGAAAATTACGTCAATATGGATAACGCCTTTGGGAAATTTGCGGATATTGCCGGATATCCTACACAGACCGGCGAACCCAGATATTTGATGGCCAGCAACAATATGCTGGGGATTAACAGTGCATCCGAACAAAAAGAAGGGGCTTGGGCCTTTATAGAATATACTTTACTCAACGGTGTTGACGAGACGGATCCCTCCGCAAGTTTTTCCGTATTGACGGAAAAATTTGAAAAGCAGCTTTATCCGGAAGACAGCGATGGCGTGTACGCCAACGATTATCTGGGAGAGAAGTCTCATGTAGGATTGACTCCTCCCACCGAAGAACAGGTAAGCAAAATGCGTGAAATGGTTGACAATGCCGTCTGGAAGGGTTCCGGAGAATATCGTGATATTTTGCGGATTATCTATGAGGAGACAGAATACTTTTTCGCCGGAGATAAAACGGCGGAGGAAGCTGCCGATGTGATTCAAAGCAAGGTTTCCATCCTGATGTCGGAAGGATGATGATTGGTATGTATTTTAGAGAGTTTTTTGAAAGGCGTATGCTGCATTTGTGAGAGTATTTATCTCTAAAGAAGGAGACGCAGCAGGCTGTTTATCCGAGGCCTCGGTGAGAATATGACGTGGTGAAATGATTAAAAAGGTGTATTGGGAATTTTATCTGTATAATTGTCTGTGCCGCCAATGGTTTCATAAAATCATTTATGATTCCGGCAGAAAGCAGAGTGGTAAAACGCTGCCAGCTGATGGCGGGCATCTGCGCAGGTTCCGGCGGATATACACAAGAGGAAAGCAATGGGGTCATTTCATTTGAAGATATACATTATTATGAAAAAGCAGGAGAGATTCACTATGTGACGGATATCCGAGGTTCCTGCTCAAATTATGGGGGGAGTATCACAGGGGGGAATATTTCGAAGCTTGCTGCCGCCGGAGGCGGTTTACTCTTTGGGATGCTGGGAATGGCAGCGGGAGCGCTGCTTACCTATAAACCGGCGGAAATAAAAAGCGGAGGCACTCAATTTGATATCAATTCGGATGTGAAAGAAGTAGATTCGAGAAGTGTAATATTAAATTTCTATTCCGAAACCCAGAAACAATATTTAGACATAGAGCTTCCGGCGGATATCTATAACTTTTTGCAGACCCATTTACCGGAAAAGAAGTACAATATTGTTCTGGAATTAGAAAAAAAGGCAGCGGTTCATCAAGCTTCCAAACAGATCGAAAGCGGTGAAGTTCTGCGGATTACATCAGATAATACGGCGAAGGACAATGAAGAGAACTAAATGAAAGCCTTTAAATTAATGGTTGATAAGCTGAAGATGGTACGAGATGCAGACCTGCTAACGGAAACTGAATTTATGGCAGAGAAAGCGAAACTATTCAGGTCGCAGGAGGATCAGATGAAAATTTTTAAGTTAAAGGTTGATAAGTTGAAAATAATGCGGGATGCAGATCTGCTAACGGAAGATGAATTTATGGAATTGAAAGAGAAACTGTTGAAGATGCTGTAGCAATTATCGGTTTATTCCCGTGGGGGCTTTGATTTCTGAGAGTTGTAAGGTTCCGTATAATGCAGGAGACCTTAAGAAAGTATAAATGATGGTATTGCTCTCTTTTTGCTAGGTTTTCTTATAAAAAAGACGCGAAAAAATATATAACTATTATCTTTTTCTAAACAAAGAAAGAACAGGAAGCTTCTAAAAAGTTTTCTGTTCTTTGTTGTTGTGCGATGTGGGAGGCTTTCTATGATGTCGCCTCAACGCTTTGCGGAGGAAATATTATATTGTATTCAAAAATTCGGAATATATGATTTTTATATTTCAGATCTTGTTTTTATGCAGGAAAATATGCAAAGGACTGAAAAAATGATTGAACTTTTAATAGAGATAAAACAGAAGTACCCTGATTTCTCGTGGAGAGCAGAATATCGTTTACAGCAATTAAAAAGATCAGGGTGTCGTCATATCAAATTTGGCGTTGAGATGATGAATGAAGAAATGCTGAAGAAGATGAATAAGGGCATTACAATCCAACAGATTGAAAAAGCCTTCCAAATGACGAAGAAAGCCGGGATTTCACGAACCGCATATATATTATTAGGATGTCCCGGCTTTGAAGATAAGGATTATCAGGAAATGTGGCTGAAATTCAAAAAGCTGAATGCGGATAATTATGTTGTGAATATATGTGTACCCTATATGGGTACACAATTGTATACAATGATGGAAGACAAATTATCTAAATGCGGACTATTCCAAAATGGTGAAGAGGGATATATCCATGTATCAAAAATTATGCAGGAGTTTTGGAAGATATCGGATGAAACCATGGATATGTATTTTCTGTTGGCAGGATCGAAAGAGGATCAGATACATAGAGACTATAGAAGGAAGATTGTAGATAAGAGAGCATATGACAAGACCGGTAAGATTGCATATGAAAAATAGCAAACTCATTAATTGCTAAATAATATCTTGGAAGGCAGATGAACCTACAAGCAAAGCAGATGATTCAAGGGAAGGAATGCGCCGATAATGTGCATTTCTGGTAGTGGAGTAATGCAGGTACTCTCCAAGGGATTGGCTTACATTTGTAACTGATAAGGGGTAAAAGAACAAAAAGTGAATAACCATTATGATTTTCTAAGAAAAGAACAGGGAACTTCAAAAAGTTTTCTGTTCTTTGCTGCTTATGAATATAATGTGCCATACTATAAATGTAGGGGAATAAACACCTTGTTATTGATACTTTGCGAAAGGCCGCCTGATTTACTTCTAAAAACCTTTATGTATCGTAAAACAAAAAAAGTGTTTAAAATGAATTGAGAACGTGATATTATAAACTCTAAAGAAATAGTAATAGAAAGAACGGCATTTATATAGATGACAAGGCATTCTGCGCCCCGGAGAGGTCACAGGATTATAGATATAAATTGCAAAACTGCCGCATGCGGCGATTGGAAATAGGAGGTAATGCATGAAATTATTAGGAGTAAAGGCCACAGGATTCAAAAATTGCTGTGATGGGTTTTGTATGGATTTTATTGCTAAATCGAAGAAGACAAGTGAAGATAAGGAGTATGAGCTGCTGGAAATAGATGAGGGGTTATATGCGTATGGCACTGTAGGAATTGTGGGGAAAAATGCATCCGGTAAGACTTCTGCGTTGGAATTGCTGGATTGGTGTTATGATATTCTGAGCACGTTCAGGCTTTCAGGGAAAAAGAGTGATTACCATGGCATACATTTAGAAGTCCTTTTTTATGAAGAGGGTTTCATTTATAAATATGTCACTCAGTTAGACAATTCGGATACACTGGAAGACAGGGCGGTATTCTTAGAACAAAAGTTATTTCGGAAAAAATATTATAAAACAAAATTAAAGCAGATTATGGAGGAAGAATGGCTTGAAAAATGTCATATTGACGGAGAAGTGCCTGAGGATTTTTCCATTGTATTTTTTGTGCTGAAGAAATCGAGGATAGGGGAGTTGTTTTACGATCTGACTGCGGACGGTGCAGAGGGATATCCGGCAACCTTCAAATTTATGAAACTGGGAGATATATCCCCGAACATCTTGACGGATATCCTTAAAATATTTGATGAAAATGTTACCGGATTAAAGCAGGTGGATGATAAAAATTATATTTTGACCTATCAAGGAGTAGAAAAATCATTTTCAAATAGTGAATTATTTAACTTTTTATCCAGTGGAACCACAAAGGGGATTCTTTTATATATTGCGGCTGCTTTTTCTTTAAAAGCAGGATTTGACTTGATTGTAGATGAAATAGAAAATCATTTTCATAAGACATTGGTTGAAAATTTGATTCTGCTCTATAAAGATAAAGAAGTAAACCGGCATAATGCCACTTTATATTTTTCGACGCATTATTGTGAATTGCTGGATTTGTTTAACAGGAGTGACAATATTTGGGTAACCCATTCCAACGGAAAAGTGGAAATAAGCAATATGTATGAGAAATACGGTATCAGGACGGAATTATTAAAGAGTAAGAAATTTTATCAAAATGCATTTGACACGGCGGTTAATTATGAAGCGTTGATGGAACTGAAAAAGGAATTGATGCAATGAAATATCTTATTATGTGTGAAGGCTCCAATGAAAAAAAGATAATGGATATGCTGCTGGAAAACGGGAAGCTGAAAGTATCCGCGGATGATCTGCTTGGACGTATTATTTATCATGCCCGACAAATTAGAAAGTCTCCTATGGTTATGGGACAGTTACGGATTTACGGGGGAGATGTGGAAATTTGGAGAGTGGGGGATAAGCAGACGGATAAGCTGGATATTCCTGCAGAATTTAGAACGAAGATAAAAAAAGTGACGAAGTTCTGTACACTTCCGGAGTTGGAAATACTTTTGATTTTGTCAGAGAAAAAATATAAGGAATATGAAAAAGGAAAATCGCAAAAACATCCGAAAGCCTTTGCGAAAGATAACATTACTATCAATAAGCGGAGGTACAAAGGGGAGACCGGCTTTTATGAGGACTATTACGGAAAAGATATAAACAAACTGGTGAGAGCTCTCCAAGAGTATAAGCAGCGAAATCATGCACATAAAAGTGACGAGCATTATCTGGTAGAAATATTGAATGGATTATAATTTAGACACACAAATGGTTTACAAAAACGGTAAAACTAAACAAATAGTTGCTTTCTTTTGCTTCAGAGATTTGTACCCCAAAGTGTGACGCACATTCCGGGGAAAGCATTTTTAACATGTACTAAGGTGGAGAGAGAAGGGGGAGAATAATGTTTGTACTAAAGAAACGAAAGTATCATTGGC
Source organism: uncultured Acetatifactor sp. (assembly GCA_910589655.1). Lineage (GTDB taxonomy): Bacteria > Bacillota > Clostridia > Lachnospirales > Lachnospiraceae > Acetatifactor. The sequence goes on from CAJUTJ010000025.1 coordinate 14,066, forward strand.
TTGACATGTGGCTCATGCCTTTTCACTGCGCTCCTGTGAGTACCGTGGCTGTCACAGCCCAGAAGCTGATTACGGCTTTGGCGAATGTATTTCAGGTAGTTGTGGTGGCGGAATTTCTGGACGGCGCCATTGAGGCGGTGGTCAACAGAAGATTTGACAGAGGTACAGTGATCTGGTTTTTCTTAATGCTTCTGATTGTCAGCTGGAAGCGAGTGTCTTTTCATATCGGAAATATTTTCACCAACCATGTAACCATACACGGCAATGAGCAGATTTCCGCAGAAATTACCGGAAAGCGGGACAGGATGGAATACTATTTCTTGGAGGATCCCAAGATAGAGGAATTGTCCAACCGCCTTACCGGAAAGCTGGAGAGAAATTTGCAATGGAATCTGCAATGGTTCCTAAACCTTTTCGCCATCAATATTCCCCGGATCGCGGGTGTCCTGCTGATTATGGCAGGATATGTATGGTGGCTGTCACTGGTGGTATTGGCGTTGACGGTGCCCTTGTTTCTCTTCTCCTTAAAGAGCGGGAAAAAGGTGTATCGCGCCTTTGAAGAAGCGGCGGTATATGAGAGGCGGCATAAATATTTGTTTACCGTATTGACCGGAAGGGAGACCACGGAGGAGCGGAGTTTGTTTGGCTATACCGGGCAGGTGAACGGGCAGTGGCATGAGCAGTATGAGAAAGCGGTAAGGCAGGATTTGAAGTCGGAACTGCTGTTTATGGGGAATTCTTTGAGGGGAATTGTAATCAACGGCTTGCTGTCCATGATTGTGGTGCTGATTATGATACCCTTGACCGCATCCGGAAAGCTGACGGCAGGTATCTTTATTTCATTGGCTACTTCCATGTATGACCTGATAGATATTATGGGCTATAACATGTCAAGGGCTGTCAATCAGGTGGCTGTGGCACAAGAGTATATGAAGGATTTCACTGCCTTTGCGGCGCTGCCGGAGCGGGAGGAACCGACAGGGGCCAAGCAGGCAAAAGATCCTAATGCAGAGTGCAAACAGTCACGAGAAGCGGGCTTATCAGTTGCGGAGAGGAAATCACCGCAAGAAGCGGGCCTGTCGGCTGTGGAGAGGAAATCACCGCAAGAAGCGGGCCTGACGGCTGCAGAGAGGAAATCACCGCAAGAAGCGGGCCTGTCGGCTGCGGAGAGGAAATCACCGCAAGAAGCGGGCCTGACGGCTGCGGAGAAGAAATCACCGCAAGAAGCGGTCTTGTCGGCTGCGGAGAAGAAATCACCGCAAGAAGCGGGCTTGTCGGCTGCAGAGAGGAAGCAGAGCCGAGAGACCGGCCGGGCGGCAAGAGAGGACGGACAGGATAGCAAGGAGGGGAAAGAACGGGAAAAAACGTCACAGGGAGAAGTCCCCCGGCTGGAAGCGTTGGAATTTCGCCATGTTACCTTCCGGTATCCCGGTGCGGATGCGGATATATTGAAGGATTTTTCCATGAAACTGGAAAATGGCAGACACTATGCCGTGGTAGGGGAGAACGGAGCGGGAAAAACTACTTTGATCAAGCTTCTTACAGGGCTCTATAGGGAGTACGAGGGTGAAATCTTATATAATGGCATGGAAATGCGTACCTTTTCCAGAGAGGAATGGTTTCGGATCTTTTCCTGTGTTTTTCAGGATTTTGCCAGATATTATCTGTCCGTAGAGGAAAATATCTGTCTGGGCATGGGCGGTATGGACTTTGAGGAACACGAGGATAGTCAACGGAAGGAAAAGCGTATAGCCCGCATGGAGGGTGCGGCAAAACAGATGGATATCCATGAATCCATTTCCGGTTTGAAGCACGGCTATGAGACCCGTCTCGGAAAACTGGATGAGGACAGCGTGGATCTGTCCGGCGGACAATGGCAGAGGGTGGCAATGGCAAGGGCATTGATGAACGACGCGCCGCTGCTTTTGCTGGATGAGCCTACCGCAGCTCTGGATCCCATCAGTGAAAGCAAGCTGTATGAGGAATTCGGCGAAATCAGTAAGAACCGCACTACCATTTTTATCAGCCACAGGCTGGGATCCATCAAGCTTTCAGACCATATTTTCCTGTTGAAGGACGGTTGTGTCAAGGAACAGGGAAGCCATGAGGAGCTGATGGCGCTTCACGGCATCTATGCCAATATGTACGAGACACAACAGAGCTGGTACAACGAAGAAAAGGACGGAGATGCCGGAATAAAAACAGAGGAGACAACGGAAGGCAGCGGCGGAGCCGAAATGAAAACAGAGGAGACAACGGGAGGCAGCGGCGGAACCGGATCAAAAACAGGGGATGCATCGGAGAAGGGCGGAGGAGCCGAAGCAAAGGGGGTATCATGATGGGTAAGGCCAAGGTTAGGAAACAAAAGCAAGGGAATGGGGCAGGACTGTTCGCTATGGCGGCTCATATGATTGCCATGGGAGCAAAAAGAAAGCCTCTGCTGCTCCTTATCTTCCCCTTGTTGATGATGGGGATCGGATTGGCAACTACGGGAAATACCTTTATAAAACAGTACTTTTTTGAATCTGTGGAGGGGCTGGTAAAGGGGAATGAACAGGTTTCCGTTGTACTTATTTACGGCGCCGTGACAGCCATGTTCCCTGTTTTACTCTATATGCTGCGGCAGCTGTCAAATTTTGTGATGGTGGCATTTTTCAGGACGGCGGAAGGGTTTATGGGAAAGGAGCTGAATGAAAAAGCGGCAAGGATAGATCCGCTGGTATATGAGGATAATCGCTTTTTGGATCAGATTAACAAAGCCTATATGGGACTTCAATCCGTGGGTGACGTTGTAGTCAGTATGATCGTATTGGTGCTGAACCAGAGTGTATATATCATATCCATGGCAGTATATCTGTTCAATGTCAAACCGGCATTGCTTATCATATTCTGCATATCTTTTGTACCCAATATCATAGGGACGGTGGTGCGGAAGCGGATGTATGCCAAGATGGAGCATCAGGCGGCTCCTTACCGCAGGCGGTATGAGTATTTTGAGAAATGTATCTGCAGCAGGGAATATGTCAAAGAGACCAGACTTTGGAGATCGGAAGGTTTCTTTAAAAAGATGTACAGGAAAAATCTGAGGGAATGCACCAGATTGGATTGGCAGACCTCAAAGCATGTGCTTTTTATAGAATTAGGGCTGCGTTGCCTGACGCTGACAGGCTATGTGGGAACAATTGTCATGCTGTTTTATTTTATGTCAAAAGGAGAGGTCGGCGTGGGGGTTTTTGCGGCGATATTTACCTCTTTGGATCAGCTGTTTTCCCGTATCAACGAATTGTTCGACGTGCAGATCGGAGCCATCGGCAGGAGCTACGGCAAGGCGCAGAACTTTTTTGATTTCCTGAATCTGCCGGAGCGTCAGGGGCAGCTTGAGGAGCCCTTGAAGAGAGAAATAATAGAGCTGAAAAAGGTATCCTTTACTTATCCGGGCAGCGACAGGCCGGCATTGGAAAATATTAACCTGACAGTGAGGAAGGGAGAGACAATTGCCATTGTGGGCGTAAACGGATCAGGGAAATCCACTTTGACACGTCTGCTGACGGGGCTGTATCTTCCCGCTTCGGGGGAACTGCTGATTGATGGGAAACATGTAAGCGAAATATCTCCCAAAGCGCTGTACCGGAATGTTTCTGCGGTCTTCCAGCGGTATCAGTCCTACAAGATGACAGTGGCGGAAAATGTGAAAATTTCGGAGACTGGAAAAGAGGGTACGGCGGATGGCGCCGGCAATATGGCCGTTGAGGATTCGCTGGAAAAGGCTGATTTCCCCACGGACAGCGAAAAGCTGTCGGAAGGTCTGGATACTATGCTGGGCAAGGATTTCGGCGGAATAGATCTGTCTGGCGGGCAGTGGCAGAGGCTTGCCATTGCCAGAGGTTTATACCGCGCCCATGACATGATTGTTCTGGACGAGCCTACGGCGGCGATAGATCCTTTGGAGGAAGCGGATATTTACCGGAAATTTGCGGAAATATCCAGAGATAAGACGGCATTTATCGTAACCCACAGACTGGGTTCCGCCCAGATTGCCGACAGAATCATTGTCATGGATTCAGGGCATATCGTGGACATGGGAACCCATGAGGAACTGATGCGCCGGGAGGGCAGATACCGGGAAATGTACCACGCTCAGGCAAAGTGGTATGCATAGAGAAATGCCGGTTACTGTTCACTCGCTGTCGCCGCGAGGTGTTTTCACGCTGTTTCTGCGTGATAAACAAAATTTATCGACGGGAGTCAAAGCAATTATTCCCTAATGAAGGGAGAACCGACGGCATGCTTTCAGGAAAACTTAAGGGAAAAAGTAAATCGGATCGAAAAGAGGATATTAGCGGGAAAATCAAGGATGGAAATTCAGCCTTTGCAGATGGCCGTTCAGGGGATACTAAGCAGCGAGACGATAGCATTGCAGCAATTGAAATATCTTTTTGAAGGATCCGTGTTTCAAAAAGTTGCCGGATGCAAGGGTGAGGATTTCGACAGTGTAATAGGAAGCGGTTGATTTTCCGGTATCTCACAGGTTGCTGTGAACGGAATTAACAGTAACTTTGACAGAACTTTCACATGTGGAGAGATACCGTTTTGCATGTTTCCCTTTGCTGTATCGGCAGAGGGAAATTTATTTTATACTGCTTAACAGTTACAATTTCCGAGCAACCCGACTACATAACGCCAGCCATACACGTTCAACCAGTACAGTACGGTAAATTCTGGCGTTATGTAGTATAATAGATTTATCAACAAAATTCATTGGCGCCGGATATTAACCTTTCATCCCCCATATCACACCTTTCATGTTCAGGCACTTTCAAAGAGATAAAAATAATGTTATATTTGTAAAGCTTACAGAATGAAGGGTCTGACAATACCGTTTATGTATAAATCCATACAACGGTTTCTGCCAGAACAAAAGAAGGGGGAGGAAGAAAATGTTTGTATTGAAAAAGCGGAAGTATACATGGCTTGACATGTACCGGATTCCGTTCAGCTGTGCGCCGGTCAGCACGGTTTTAGTCACTTTACAGAAGGCTGTTACCGCGCTGGTGAACGTATTTCAGGTGATCGTGGTAGCGGAATTTTTGGACGGCGCCATTGCAGCGGTGGTACATAAAAGCTATGACAAGAAGCTTATTTTATGGTTCGTGCTGATGCTGCTCATGGTGAGCTGGAAGCGGGTTTCCTACAATATCGGAAGTCTTTTCACCGGTCATTTTGTCACTGTGGGAAACCGGCAGGTATTGCAGGAATTTACGAAGAAGCGAACCAGACTGGATTACTATCTTTTGGAGGATCCTGCCACGGAGGAGCTTACGAACCGTGTGGCAAACAGGCTGGAAGTGAATTTGTCGGAAATGCTCCAGCGTTTTGTGAATTTCTTTGTGATCTATATTCCCAGAATCGTGGGTGTGCTTTTGATTATTGCAGCCCATGTATGGTGGCTGGCCATTGTGGTGGTGGTGATGGCGGTGCCCCTTGTTTTCATCTCCCTTCGGGGAGGCCGGAAGATATACCGCGCCGGTGAGGAGGCGGCCGTGTATGAGAGACGGCACAAGTACCTTTTCGAAGTGTTAACCGGACGGGAAACTACGGAAGAAAGAAGCCTCTTCGGGTACGGCGGTGCGGTGAACGCCCAGTGGTACCAACAGTACGATACCGCAAGGAAGATTAATATGAAAGCGGAAGCCGTTTTTACGGCAAATGTGGAAGGGGGAAGTATTATCACCAGTATTCTGGCATCAATGGTATCTCTGATTATGGTACCTTTGACGGCGTCCGGCGCATTGAGTGTGGGTTTGTTCATCTCCCTGTCCACGGCCATCTACGATTTGGTCAATCTGATGGGATGGGAGATGACTCGTGCGGTGTCCCAGATTGCGCGGTATAGGGAGTATATGAAGGATCTTACTGCCTTTGCGGCGCTGCCCGAGCGGCAGGAGGTTCCTGACGGGGCGGAGAGTAATGAAGACCGGAAAGCGCCCGGCGGAACGCAAAGCCGAGAATTCCGGGGAAAGATCGGCGGTGCGGAAGATGTTTCCTGCCAGAGTGCCTCCGGCGGGAGTAAGGCGCAGCGGCAGGATATTCCCAAGCTGCAGACATTGGAATTCCGCCATGTGACGTTCCGCTACCCCGGTACGGAGACGGATATATTAAAAGACTTTTCCATGGAATTAAGGGAAGGCGTCCATTATGCCGTGGTAGGGGAAAACGGAGCGGGGAAATCTACGTTGATCAAGCTGCTGACGGGGCTTTACAGGGAATATGACGGTGAGATTCTGTATAACGGCAGAGAGATGAGGACTTTTCCTCAGGAAGATTGGTTTAGGATTTTTTCCTGTGTCTTTCAGGATTTTGCCAGATATTATCTGTCGGTGGAGGAGAATATCTGTCTGGGGGCGGGCGATATGGAGTCTGGGGCGGAAGGAGAGAATAGGGCGGAAGGCGGTCTGAGAGCCCGTATGCAGGAGGTGACGGAGCAGATCGGCCTAAAGCCCGCCGTCTCGGCACTTAAATACGGATATGGGACACGTCTGGGCAAGCTGGATGAGGACAGTGTGGATCTGTCAGGGGGGCAGTGGCAAAGGCTGGCTATGGCCAGAGCCTTGATGAACGACTCGCCTGTGCTGCTGCTGGACGAACCCACTGCAGCCCTTGATCCCATCAGCGAGAGCGCATTATATGAAAAATTCGGCGAGATCAGCAGAGACAGGACTACCATATTTATCAGCCACAGACTGGGCTCCACTAAGCTGTCGGATCATATCTTTGTCCTGAAGGACGGCTGTGTCAGGGAACAGGGAAGCCATGAGGAGCTGATGGCGGAGGGAGGAATCTATGCCGCCATGTATGAGACACAGCAAAGCTGGTATTCCAAAGAGGAAGGAGTGGAAGCATAATGGATAAGACGATGGATAAACAGGGGACAGTGAAGCAGAAAAGCCTGCTTGGTATGATACGCCATGTGATGATATTGGAATGGAAAAAGAATCCTGTGATGCTGGTTTTCGCTATCGTATTTGCTGCCGTCATGGGTGTGGTCACGGCGGCAAACGTATTTTTTAAGCAATCCTTTTTTGATTCCGTTGGCAGTCTGGCAGAGGGGAATGCCACTCTTTCCCGTACTCTGATGTGTGGTGTCGGCATGGCTATGTTTTTGGTGCTTACGCTGCTGTTGCAAGGGGCGTCGCAATTAATTTATAATAATTTTAACATGCTTATCATGGGACATATGGGAACGCTCTTGAATGAAAAGGCTGCCCGTATTGACCCAATTGTCTATGAGGATAATCGCTGTCTGGACCAGATTAATAAGGCTTATGTAGGTATGGAGGCAGTGGGGACGGTGGTGTTTACCACGTTGTCCATTGTGCTGAGCAACATGGCATATTTTGTATTCATGGGCTGCTATTTCTTTTCCATCAAGCCCATGCTGTTGTTGGTGTTTGCGCTTTCCTTCCTGCCCTCTATCGTTGGATCTTTTATCCGAAGGAACATGTTTGCCAAGATGGAACACTTGTCGGCGCCTCACCGCAGGAAGTATGAATATTTCGAAAAGTGCCTCTGCAGCAGAGAGTATGCCAAGGAGACACGGCTGTGGCGCGGGGAGAGCTATTTCAAAAGACTCTACGGGAAAAGTCTTGACAAGTACACGGATTTGCAGTGGAAGACCACAAAGCGTTCGGAGCTTATTATGATTGCGCTGCGCTTTATGCTGTTATCGGGGTATGTGGGAACGATTATAATGCTGTTCTATTACCTGTTTCAGGGAGAAATCGGCGTAGGCGCATTTGCTGCGGTTTTTTCTTCACTGGATCAGATGTTTGACACCATGGACGGTGTATTTAATTATCAGATCGGAGCCATCACCAGAAATTTCGGCGCGGCACAGAATTACTATACGTTTTTGAACCTGAGAGAAAGGGAAGGCACGGATCCCGGGGCGGTAGAGCGTGGGAATATAGAGCTGAACGGAGTCTCCTTCACCTATCCTAACAGCAGCAAACCGGCGTTGGAGGACATCAATCTGACGGTGCGAAAAGGGGAGACCATTGCCATTGTGGGCGTAAACGGCTCGGGGAAATCCACTCTCACGCGGCTGCTCTCGGGGCTGTATCTGCCGGATAAAGGCCGGATGCTTGTGGACGGCAGAGATGCAAGTGAGATAGCGCCAAGCAGGCTGTACCGGGGCGTTTCCGCAGTATTTCAGCGGTATCAATCCTATAAGATGTCGGTGGACGAGAATGTCAGAATATCGGAGACGGGAAAAACTGCGGCAAACGAGGCTGTCGTCAGGGATGTGTTGGAGAAAGCCGACTTTCCTTTGGACAACGGGAAGCTGACGGAGGGGCTGAATACCATGCTGGGCAAGGACTTCGGAGGCATCGATTTATCCGGCGGCCAGTGGCAGCGGCTTGCCATAGCCAGAGGATTATACCGGGATCACGAACTGATTATCCTTGATGAGCCCACGGCGGCAATCGATCCTTTGGAGGAGGCGGATATTTATCGTAAGTTCGCGGAAATCTCCAGAGATAAGACGGCGTTTATCGTAACCCACAGACTGGGCTCCGCTCAGATTGCCGACAGAATCATAGTTATGGATTCGGGGCGTATCGAAGATATGGGAACACATGATGAGCTGATGCAGCGGGAGGGCAAATACCGGGAAATGTACCATGCGCAGGCAAAGTGGTATGCGTAGCTTGCGGATGCGGATATACCGGGCAGGAATTCCGGCGGTCCGCCTCAAATGTGCCTATGGCAAGTGTGAAGGAAATCACTAAGCTCGGCAAGACCTCGCTAAGTGATTTCACGCTCTGCGGAGCAGAGCTTCTTCACACGGAAGAATCGCTGATGCGATTCTTCCAGACTTGCACCGATTCATAAATTGTTTGTGCCGAATACGTCGGCATGTTTGGAAGTGTGAAAGGA